>NZ_JAPZQJ010000562.1:0-28658 GCF_027530405.1 Microcystis sp. LE19-41.2A
GTACAAAAATATGAACAATCGCGTGTAAGCATCTCACAGTTAACCTACTGCGCGGGGGGTTTGGGGGCGGCGCCACGCCCCCAACGGGGGGTTTGGGGGGTAGAACCCCCCAAAAGCTTGGATTGAGTGATAAAACCGAAAGTAACGCCCAATTTTAGGAGAAAGTTTCCCCTTAAAAATCCCAAATTAGTAGATTTACAAAAATGAGATGCACCCGCCGAAATCTATCTCATCTTCTCATCACTGTCTTCAATTTCTTGATCATCTTGATTGATTTCTTCTTTAAATCCCCGTAAAGTTTTCCCCAAAGCTGCCCCAAATTCGGGTATTTTTTTCGGTCCAAATATCAGGAGAACAACCACAGCAATAATTACTATTTCTGGCCAACCTAATCCAAACATAATCTTGAAAGTAAAAAGTAAAAAAAGAGAAAGGAGTCAGAATTCAGGAGTCAGGAGTCGTAAACTTGGAGAATTGCCAGATTCTGTCTTTTGCACGAGTGCCTGTTGCCTCTTGCCTTCAGAAGCTGATAACTGATAACTGATAACTGATAACTGATAACTGATAACTGATAACTGACTCTATGCTGCCACTTCAGCGCGTTTGTAAGCTTCGTCGAGGACTTCTGAGAGAGTCGGATGGGTGTGGATGCGGAAAGCGAGTTCATGGACAGATTTGCGTTCAGCGATCGCATTGGCCGCTTCTTGAATTAAATCCGATGCGTGGATACCGATAATATGAACACCGAGTAATTCGCCCGTATCCTGACGATAAACGACTTTAGCGATGCCTTCCGTTTCTCCTTCCGCTAAAGCTTTGGAATTTCCCTTAAAATAGGTCTTGACAGAAGCAACCTTATACCCTTCTTCCTGTGCCAAAGCTTCTGCTTGCGGTTCCGTTAAACCCACATAACTAATTTCGGGGTGGGTAAAAGCGGCGGCGGGAATACTGCGATAATCGATGGTTTTTGGGCGATTACAGATATTTTCAATGGCTATTACCCCTTGACCCGAAGCAGCGTGAGCTAACATCATTTTACCCGTAGCATCGCCCACAGCCCAGAGATGGGGAATCGGTTCACCGTCCTGAATTACCTGCATTTTGTCATTAACGGCAATAAAACCGCGTTTATCCAGTTCTACACCCACAAATTCCAATCCGAGATTCTTTGTCGCCGGGATTCTTCCTGTAGCGACTAAACAAGCATCTACCTCTAAAATTTCGATCGCTTCTTTGCTTTTTGCGTCCACCAGTTCAATGGCCACAGGATTCCCCGGTTTAATACTTTTTGCCAAAACTCCCACATAAGTCTCGATGTCTCTAGGTTTAATCAAAACTCTTTCCGCGATTTTCGAGATTTCTGGGTCAAATCCTGGCATGAGACTATCTAAAGCTTCGATCATCGTCACTTCACAACCCAAAGCGGTGTATATATCCGAAAATTCTAGACCGATATAACCACTACCGATAATTGCGATCCACTTGGGTAAAGTTTCTAATCTAACGGCCTCATCGCTGGTAAAAACCGTTTTATGATCGATCTCGATCCCCGGTGGGACAAAGGGAACCGACCCCGGACAGAGCATAATATCCTTAGCGGTGTAGATTTTTTCGCCACTATCCCCGATGACGCTAACTTTTTGCGGGCCGGCGATTTTTCCCCAACCGTGGATAGTATCAACCTTGAGACGTTTAAGACTATTAGTGAGATCGCCTCTAATTTTACTGACAAGGTTGTTAGCATGATCGGCAATTGTCGGACGGTCAAAATTAACGCCAGCGATGGCAATACCTAGACTTTTCAGATGGTCACTATCGGCTAATTCGCGCACTCGTCCCGAGGCTGCCAGTAAAGCTTTAGAAGGAATACAACCGCGATTGACACAGGTTCCTCCCATATCTTTGGCTTCGATAATAGCTGTTTTTAGCCCACATTTGACTGCGTGTAGGGCTGCCCCGTGGCCACCAACTCCAGCACCGATAATAATTAAATCGTAGTCGAATTCACTCATAGTCTCTCTGACTCTCAAAGTTAGCATTATCCCATTTTACGATCCACTGCGATCAAGCTGTGCTATCCTGGGCAAAAACTGGAGCCAGTTTTTAGCCATCAGGCTCTTGTGCATTGAAACTGGCTAAGTACCTAAGCAAAATTAATTACACATTTCGATCAAGCTTTTGCCTTTTGCCTCTTGCCTTTTGCCTATCCTAACCAAGAAATTAATTTTGCACGACTACTTATTGGCAATTTTAGGACAAGACGTTACTAGACCTCTGGTAAAAATCAAAAATTGTTGTTGGGATTAGGAGCCGGTCGTCAGTAGTCAGGAGAATTAAGCATGAATAATAATCAATTAAATGGTCTCTTCACAGATTTTAGGCAATTTAATCCTTATTTTTGCCGTTTTTGAATCCTCAAAAATTAATTATGCAAGACGTTACTGAATCAAGATATGAATAAGTAGGTGGGTGTTAAAAATTGTCAGATCCCCCCGCCTATCGGCACCCCCCTTATCAAGGGGGGCAGGGGGGATCAAAGACAAAATCTATCTTCAATTTAATTGAAACCATTTACTTATTAATTCTGCATCGTATCCATAAGTTAGTCTAGTGCTAGATTGGAAAAATTAGACCTCCCGCCAATACTTTGCCGGATGGGGGTATCATCTTTCTCCTACCATAATTTAGGCTCGAAACCAGAATCATTAATAATTTCTACCGTTTCTCCCGATGGTTTAATTACAAATAAACCTTGTTTATAGGCATAACGATCTACTCCTTCATCTATTTCTATTCCTGCCACTGCACCATAAGCTTGATAGTTTTTATAATGGGGAAATGCTTGTTTAAATCGACTTAATTTTTCTAAAAATTCATTGACATCATCTTTCGATAAACGAGACTTACATTCTACTAAAACTACCTCGGTTTCATCGACGGCTAAAATGTCAATCTCCATGGCTATTCCTTGCCGTTTTACCCTGGCACGACTGTAGGTTTCTTTAACATCGATACCTTTGCCACGAAATAGGCTAATAACAGCAGGTTCGACTAATTCCTCGACAAATCTTCCCCAGCGAGTGGTTAAACTATCCACAGCACGACTGGTATTGGCCACTGTTTTCTCTAGCTCGGCTAAACGGCGATCGGCTTCAGCAGCCCGGCGATCGGCTTCGGCAGCCCAGCGATCGGCTTCGTCCTTGGCTTCGGCGGCCCGGCGATCGGCTTCGGCCTTGGCTTCGGCGGCCCGGCGATCGTATTCAGCGGCCCGGCGATCAGCTTCGGCCTTAGCTTCGTCCTTGGCTTCAGCAGCCCGGCGATCGTATTCTTGGCGTGATTGTTCAAACTTTTCGTTAGTTTTCTCAAAAAGTTTATAGATATCTTCGATGGTAATCGGTTGAGACATGGTTATTTGTTTTAATCTTTCTTATTTTACTTCTTACTATAATTGTACTAGCAAAGTGCAAGTCATTTTAGGGACGGGTGTGAATTGAGCAAGTCAATGGTTATACTAAATCCGTTGAGTAACGCACAGAAAACGGGTTTCTCGGAGAAACCCGTTTTCTACTCATGCACTCATGCAAAACGGAGAATAAATAATCAGTTTTTAATAACTGGATTTAGTATGAGGACGATATAGCGGGGACGGGAACCACAGTTTCTTCGTTGATCATGGTTTCTAACTGTTCAGCCTGGGATTTGGCTCAATAAATTGATCATTGCAAATAATTGTTACAAATACTTGACTTAAGATATTTCTATGGTGACAGAAACACAAATCAAAGAAAAAGCGCTAGAGTTAGGTTTCCATGGGGTCGGTATTGCTTCTGTGGATAGTCAAGACTCGGCGGTATCCCATCTAAAAAGCTGGTTAGAGCGGGGTTATCACGCTGATATGGATTGGATGACTAACCCGAAACGACAGGATATCAAAACTCTTTGGCCACAAGTGCGATCGCTAATATGTCTTGCCCTTAACTACTACACCCCCCAGCAACACAGTCCAGAACAAAACCATGGCAAAATTTCCCGTTATGCTTGGGGACGGGATTATCACAAAGTATTAAGTAAAAAATTAAAAGCCCTCAGTCAATGGTTAGAAAGTCAGGGGGAGCAAATTCAAACCCGTTACTATGTGGATACAGGACCGGTACAGGATAAAGTTTGGGCGCAAAGAGCAGGGATCGGCTGGATTGCCAAGAATGGTAACTTAATTACCCGCAATTACGGTAGTTGGGTCTTTTTAGGGGAAATATTAACTAATTTACCTTTAGAACCCGATCGACCCCATAGCGCCCATTGTGGCACCTGTAGCCGTTGTTTAAGCGCTTGTCCCACCCAAGCAATAGTTAGTCCCTCTGTGGTGGATGCTAATCGCTGTATTGCATACCATACCATCGAAAATCGTGCTGTAACTTTGCCTACAGAAATTGCCGAGAATTTACAAGGTTGGGTAGCTGGCTGCGATATCTGTCAAGATGTCTGTCCTTGGAATCAACGTTTTGCCCAAGTTACCGACGTGGAGGATTTTCAACCTCGTCCCGAAAACCTCTCGCCAAGGTTGGAGGAATTAGCTAATCTAACTATAGAGGAGTGGGATCGTCGTTTCATCTCGTCAGCCCTGCGTCGAATTAAACCCCAGCAGTGGCGACGTAATGCCCAAGCTAATTTAGCCCATTCCCCTCACCCCGCACAAGATGACAATTAAAGTAGTCGTGTTCGATTTTGATGGTACTATCGCCGATACCCACGATACTTTCGTGGAGATTGTCAATCGTTTGGCTAAAAATTTTGGTTATCAACCCATCAACGAGGAAGATTTGGCCAGACTAAAAAACCTTAGTTCCCAAGAAATTATTAAACAATCCCAAGTTTCCCCCGTTAAAATCCCTTTTTTACTCTATCGAGTTAAACGGGAATTAAATAAACAAATTGAATGTCTGAAACCTTTCCATGGCTGGCATCACTGCCTAGCCACTCTTAAAGAAAGAGGCTATAGATTAGGAATAATAACTTCTAATACCAAGGAAAACGTCACCATATTTTTAGCAAATAATCAACTCTTAAATTTATTTGATTTTATCTATTCGGGAACGCCTTTATTCGGCAAACACAAAATTATCGATCGCCTGATCCGACAAAATAAATTCTGTCCCGATGAAATGATTTATGTCGGCGATGAAACCAGAGATATTACTGCTGCCCAAAAAAGTCAAGTGCAGGTGGTGGCAGTCGCTTGGGGCTTTAATTCCCCTCAAATTCTCTCCCAATTTAACCCTGATCATCTCATTGATCATCCCCTAGAATTATTGGATATTTTAGATAGGGCTGGCTGAAAAAGTTTTTACTAGGAGCATGGACATTTGTACTAGAATATCCAACACTCAGTTTAAATATAGACTTCGATCGATGGGGGCAGAGAGACTCGAACTCTCACGAGCTTATAAGGCTCAACGGATTTTAAGTCCGTAGCGTCTACCATTCCGCCACGCCCCCGTTATTTAACCGACAATTTTTTATCATATCACAAATAATTTAATTGGCAAGAGTATTTTCAGCAAATTATTTTAGTCCGCCAATTCGATCGCCGCAAAGGGGGAAAGACAGGGTAAAATAATCAGCAGGTGGATTGCAGTTCACCGACAGCCATTGATAAAAATCAATCCTTATGCAATCAATTCTGACGCAAGAAACCATTATCATCGCCCTGATCTACCTATCTCTCAGTGTCTTGTATTTGCTCGTCATTCCCGCCGTTATCTACTACTACCTCAATACGCGCTGGTATGTGGCTTCTTCTTGGGAAAGAGGGTTTATGTACTTTCTGATGAGCTTTTTCTTCCCTGGGATGCTGTTGTTAAGTCCTTTCCTTAACTTCCGTCCCCAACGTCGTACCCTAAAAGCTTAAGTTATCACCAAAAAAACCCATGAGACGCATTGATGTCATCGGGATCGGTATAGGGATGTTTGCTATGGGCGGCATCCTCTACATTATCCTACAAAAAACCGGTTTAGATAGTGCTTCGGCGGGAATTTGGAGTCAAGCGGTGTTGGTGGGTGGTGTCATCGGTTGGATTTTTACCTATCTGTTTCGAGTTGCCACCGATAATATGACCTACGGCAAACAGCGCAAGGATTACGAAGATGCCGTCTTTAAAAAACGCCTGGAAGCGATGACTCCCGAAGAAATCGCCCAAATGCAGCGGGAGATTGAAGAAGAAAAAACTAAATAGGGCTGGCTGAATAAATCTAAAAACCTTGCTGGATAACACTTTTAGACTTTTTGTCAATCAAAAAGTACCAGATATGGGAGTGATCAGGGGGAAATTCAGGGACTTTTTCCCTGAAAATTAGGTAATTGACCCCCTCAAAATCGGTAAAACCCCACACCCCACACCCCACACCCTACACCCTGCCCCTAGGAAAAACTTTTTCAGCAAACCCTAATTAAGCGACGATGAAAGAACCGTTAATTGAATTGAGAGGAGTATCGAAAAGATTCGGGGATAATGTTATTCTCGAAGGTTTAGATTTAACCATTTATCGAGGGGAGGCCCTGGTAATTATCGGGCCGTCGGGAACGGGAAAATCAACGGTTTTACGGTTAATTGCGGGATTAACGGGGATAAATGCTGGAGAAATTCGTATTAAAGGTCAATTGCGTCAGGGATTGCTAGAAGATGGTCGAGAAGCGATGCGAACTTCCTTAGTTTTTCAACAAACGGCCCTGTTTGATTCTCTCACCGTCGGGGAAAATGTCGGTTTTTATCTTTATGAACAAACTAATTTAAAAAAAGCCATAATTAGGGAATTAGTGGAAAAAAGCTTGGAAATGGTCGGTTTACAGGGAATTAGTAACCTTTATCCTTCGGAACTATCGGGGGGAATGCGTAAACGGGTGGCTTTTGCCCGCGCTATTATCACTAATCCCGATAATCCCGCCGATAATCCTGAATTACTGCTGTATGATGAACCTACCGCCGGATTAGACCCGATAGCTTCCACAATTATCGAGGATCTAGTGCGGACTCTCCATGAAAAATCGGGGTCTGCGAACACTTATGTGATGGTTTCTCACCAACAAAGCACCATCCGACGCACCGCCGATCGAGTAGTATTTCTCTATCAGGGAAAAGTGCAATGGCAGGGATTAGTGGCAGATATCGATCGTACCGATCATCCCATGATCCGGCAATTTTTTAGCGCCAGCATTGAAGGCCCGATTAGGACAATCGTTTAAGCTAGATTAAGCTAAATTAAGAACTATCGAGAATGAGAGAAAAATCATGCAGAGTTCGCGAGCTTTACGGGAAGGAAGACTAGGTTTGTTTGCTCTAGGCGGATTATTAGTCTTTGGGGCGCTCGCTATCTGGGTTCGCGGGGGAGGATTTGGTCAGAAAACCTATCAATTAATCTTCGAGTTTGCCGACGTGGAAGGGTTACAAGTCGGGGCGCCGGTGCGTTTTCGCGGGGTGAGAGTGGGAAGAATTACGAGTTTTATCCCGGGGAGTAATCAAGTGGAAGTTATTGCCGAAATCGCTTCTGCTACTTTAGTTATGCCTAGGAAGGTAACTGTTACTACCAATCTTTCCGGATTAATTGGAGAGGCAGCCATCGATATCACTCCCTTAGTTTCTTTAAGTGCTGAGGCTAAAAATCTCGACCCTCTGAGTCCCGACTGTGATCAACAGTTAATTCTCTGTAATAATACTCGTTTACAGGGGACAACAGGAACACAATTAATGTCTAGTGTTGGTCGTTTAGTGGATACTTTTACCAGTCCTGAATTTGTGGGTAATCTCAATGATGTCACCAAAAATACCGCTATAGCAGCTCAAAAAATCGCCCGTTTATCCGATGATACCTCCCAGACTATCCGTAATGCCCAAAGAGAAATATCTCGTCTATCTTTGGAATTAGCTACCACCAGTCGCTCGGTGACTAATACAGCTAATAATGCCTCCCGTTTTGTCAATACTTTAGATAATACCGTTCAGGAAAATCGCAGTCAAATCAGCAGAACTTTTCAACAATCTTCCCAATTAGTCGCTAATCTTAATGCTGTTCTCAGCGAAAATCGGGGACAAATTGTTAATACTCTCGATAATATTAATCAAGCTAGTTTAGGTATTGGTAGTCTCGCTAATAATCTCAATAATACCGCCATGAGGTTGAATGCAGGTTTAGATGAAATTGATACTAAACAAGTCATGCAAAATATCGAGACTATTTTGAATAATGCGGTGGAAACATCGAATAATTTACGAGAAATTACTAAAACTATTAACGATCCTGCTACAATTGTCGTACTGCAAAAAACTCTCGAATCCGCTAGGGTGACTTTTGAAAATACTCAAAAAATCACCTCCGATATCGATGAGTTAATCGGTGATCCCCAATTTCGCGAGAATTTAAGACGTTTAATCGATGGCTTAAGTAATCTGCTTTCTTCCGGGGAACAATTAGAATATAATTTGCGTATCGCTCAAACTTTAGATACCATGACTCAAGAGTTAGCTAAACAAAAAGTTTTGACCATCTCTCGACCTTTAAATCCTAAGCAAATGCAACTCTATCCCCAATTTATCGTTCAACAACCACCCACGAGTGAAAAATGACAAAACAGCACAATTCAAGCGATTTTCAGTGATCAGTAAACAGTAATCAGTGAACTGATAACTAATAACTGATAGCTGATAACTGATAACTGAAAACTCACATCTGATAACTAATAAATGATAAATGATAACTGATAACTGATAATAATATGTTGAAATCAATTTGTATTACTCTTGGAACTCGTCCTGAAGCGATTAAATTAGCTCCCGTTATTCGTGCTTTTCAAGAATCGGAACAGTTTCAAACCCATGTAATTCTGACGGGACAGCATAAAGAAATGGTAGCGCAGGTGATGGAATTATTTGCTTTAAAAGCAGATGAAAATCTCGATATTATGCAAACTCGTCAAACGTTAACTGATATTACTTGCCGCAGTTTACGGGGTTTAGAAACGGTTTTTGAGCGCATAAAACCAGATTTAATTATTGTGCAAGGTGATACTACCACGGCTTTTGCTGCTGCTTTAGCGGCTTTTTATCAACAAATTCCTATCGCCCATGTAGAAGCAGGATTAAGAACTAATGATATCTATAATCCCTATCCCGAAGAAGCTAATCGTCGCCTAATTTCTCAACTGACTACCCTACATTTTGCTCCCACTACTTTAGCCGTGGAAAATTTACAAAAATCTGGGGTGACAGGAAATATTCACCACACCGGCAATACGGTTATTGATGCTTTATTAACCGTAGCCAAAACCGCGCCAGAATGTCAAATTGCGGGCTTAAATTGGTCAGATTATCGGGTTTTATTAGCTACGGTTCACCGCCGGGAAAATTGGGGCGAACCCTTACAGGATATTATCAAAGGATTCACTTTGTTATTAGAAAAATATGCCGATACAGCCCTATTATTACCCCTGCATCGCAATCCCACCGTCCGAGAACCAATTCAGTCCGCTTTGGGCAATCATCCCAGGGTATTTTTAACTGAACCTCTCGATTATGCCGAGTTAGTGGGGGCGATTCAACGCTGTTATTTATTATTAACTGATTCTGGGGGCATTCAAGAAGAAGCCCCTAGTTTAGGAAAACCAGTTTTAGTATTGCGAGAAACCACAGAAAGACCGGAAGCAGTGCAAGCGGGAACAGCGAAATTAATTGGGACTAATCCGGAGCAAATTTTAGCAGAAGCGGGAGAATTATTAGGGGATAAAATCGCCTATGATCGTATGGCTAATGCAATTAATCCTTTTGGAGATGGACAAGCATCCCAAAGAATCCTCCAAATCGTCCAAGATTTTTTGGCTTAATCTATGACTACTTGGTTGGGTATCGACCCCGGATTAGCGATTGTCGGTTGGGCCATTCTCCGGGATAATAGTGAGTTAATGCCGATTTTAGTCGATTACGGCACGATCGAAACTTCTAAAAATCTTTCTACTGCCCAGCGTTTGATCGAAATTGAACGGGATTTAAAGGAGTTAATCGCAGAATATAAACCGGGGGAAATTGCCGTGGAAATGCCCTTTTTTAACCGGCAAATCAAGGCAGCCGGTGGAGTCCTGCAAGCATTGGGAATTATCAATCTGGTTAGCTGTCGCGATGGAGGAATTGAACCGATTTTCCTCCATCAAGCTAGTTGGAAATGTCATCTGGGCCATGGTAGGGCCACTAAAGCGGAGGTGGCCGAACAAATTAAGTATTTATTCGGATTGACAAAAATGCCCATTAATGATGCTGTAGATGCTATAGCGATCGCATACGCTGCTTTCAGTGGCGTTCGCAATCAAATCTCTTGAAGCAATTTGACGAAATTGGCGCAAAAATTTAGCTGACAACTAAAAGCCATCTTTAAGCTTGCACTATCTTAGTTCGATGGGACGGTTGAAGATAATAAGGCCTTCAAATATCTTTGATTAGCGTTGGGTTTCCTTCCTCAACCCAACCTACCATATCAGCGATCGCACCAAAGGGTTTAAGTGTGGAATTGTGATAATTGTCATCGTCAATGCTAATAAAAATATGGTATAGTTCTTAAACGATTATAAGTTTAAAATAATGAAAATAAATGAAAATAAAAGTTTCCCAAAAAAAGGGATCATCAAACGAAGTTAACCCTCAGTTAAAGCATATTGCCTATTCGATGGACGCACTGATTCCAGGCTTTTATATTTGGTTGGGTTCTTTTTGTTGGCGATTGGGGGGTAGTGATGCAGAAGAAAGTTATCCAGGAACAATACATAGTTTTGCGGGTATCAGCTTAGTTTTACCCGGTTATCAAATTTTTACAACCTATAAAGGGAGTTATGACCCTCGATAAGCATCAAATTGATGGTCTTTCTCCCATTTCATCTAAAACAATGCCAGCAGAAGTTTTTGAACAATTGATGTTCAATGCTGGTTATGCCGTTGTTGGGTCTGCTCCAGCCAAGGGAAATAGAATTAAAGTCTGGTGGAATCATTCTAGTTTTCGTCGTGTTGAAGCAATTTATGGTGACGATAGAAGTCTGGTTATTACGGCTTATCATCCATGAATCATGAGCTTTCTGTTACGAAAATATATTTATTGTTTACCCACAACGGGCCCAACCTACAAGATCAGCGATCGCACTGTAGGTTAAGGGGTTATTATCGGCATCGGTGGCGGTAATTGTGCCTACAGGAGTATTGATGGTGCAAGTTAATGTTGTCTGGCTCAGTGTCTGAACTATAATGGAGACTGACTAGAGTTTTCTACCTCAAAAAGTATATGGCAAGAAGAACTAATCATCTCATGACTGGTCACTTAAAGACAAAAATGACGATTGTAGGTGTTTTTGTCGCTATTTTCTGGATTGTAGAAATTTTAGACCAATTTGTTTTTGATCATCAATTAAATCAATATGAGATTATTTCTTCTTCTTTGCCTTTTGGGTTAAGAGGGATTTTATTCGCCCCGTTTCTACATGGTAGTTTTAAAGATCTTATTGTCGGTACTATAGGGTTTGTGATTTTAGGCTTGTCAGTCATGTCCTATAAAATTCGTCATTTTTGGATTGTTACTATCATCACTATGATTGTTGGAGGATTGGGGATTTGGAGGTTTAACCCGTATGACCCGCATCCGATTGGGGCGAGCATCCTAATTTTTGGTTATCTGGCATTTTTACTATTTCGTAGCCTCGCTGGCGCCGAAGCCGACAGTACTGGACAGGAACTGAGACCCTCAGCATTCCTTCAACCTGTAGATGAGCGTAACTTACTGGATAATTTTATGATGCACTCATTAACGCTCATATTTGCCCTCCCAGGTTATGTTTTATACGGGTTATCTACGATAGGCATTCATAACCTATTTGGGGTGCCTGCTCATATTGCATCTGGTTTTTTTGCTGGCACTTTAGCGGCTGATTTCATTTGTCAAGACAAAGGAAGAGCCATGAGGTGGAAATTGTTTTGGATAAGTTTCCCAATAGTTTTCCTTTTAGCCCTTTTAAAAATGTTTGCAGAGTGGTTTGTAGATAATTGGGACGAAATAAAAATAATCATGGCAATCGTGGGATTTGGTGCGTTGCTAATATCCAGCATGGTAGGAGGATCTTCAAGCACATCAGGGGAACAGAAAGATACAATTCCTCAAACGGGTCACGCAGAGGCGCGTCATCGTGATCGTGTAGAAGCAGAAGAACGATATCGCCAGTGGAAAGAACAAGAACAGCGCGATTGGGAAGAACAACAACGGCAAAATAATGAAGATCGTTGATGGTGATAAATTATATTATGCTTAAGTCAAACAGATTCAAGGTAAAGGAAGATAATCAATTCGGTCTTGATACTCATTATCAAATGAAGCTTCAGCCGCCAGAATTAACTCATCTATATTTTCCCCAATACTCAAATTAGGATTCAGAATAAAAATACCTGGAATATGACGATGATTTTGTAGATGATCTGCTAAATGTACGGGCATAGAAGTCCGATTATTTGTTACCAGAATAAAATTATTTTCTTCACACCAGCAGAGAATTTCAGGATCTAATGTTCCTTTATCTGGTGTAACAGGTTCTCCAATCACTCTAATAACTAAATCAGGTTTGAGTCTTCTTAGTTGAGTCGCATAGAGAGGATCAACATTTTCATCTAAGAGATATTTCAGACTCATTTGCTTGTTTGATTGCTTTTCTTTGTTCCCTTAACTTTCTCAATTTTTCTGCAACAGGAGGAGGATTTTGTTTTTGTATTTCTCTCATTCTTTCTCCATGTTCAATCCATGCAGTTAAATAATTCGTTATCTTTTCTTTGTCGTGCAAATAGTACAAAATAGTCGCATAAACTTGTTCTAAGCTCAAAGATGAGTAAGTTTTAGCAATTTCTTCAGGTGTTTTGGCATGATAAATATAGTCATAGAGAATGGTTTCAATACCAATTCTTGTTCCTTTTAACCGAATGTCATTAGGGGTTAGAAAGTTAAAATAGTCTTCGAGTTGCATCATGGAATTGACTCAAGCTGTACTGAATCTAAAAAATAAGCTTGCCTAATTTCTTGTACACCATGCTGTACTGGTACTTCCATCTGGTGCAGTGTAATCGGAACCGTAACCATCACTACATTGTGCGCCAGTAAAATTAGTATCTGTAACATCTGCACCTGTAAAATTAGCCCTTCTTATATTAGCATTTATCAAACTTGCTCCTCTTAAATTAACATCCATTAATTGTGAATACTGAAGATCGGCACTGTTAAGTTTTGCATTAGATAAATTTGCCCCAATTAACTTAGCCCCCGTTGGATAACCTGATAGATCAGATCCAGTCAAAATTGCATTATTTAGGTTGGCTTTTGTCAAATCAGAACGACTTAGATTAGAACCACTTAAATCGGCACCTTGTAAATTCGCTTGTCTTAAATTTAAACCGCTTAAATCAGCCCCACTAAGATCGCATCCTGGACATTGTTTAGTTTGCTTAAGTTTTTTAACATGATCGGGGTTTTCAGCACGAAGCGGAGGAGCTATACTCAAGACTAACACTGTAAGAATTGCTAGTTTATGTAACTTCATTGCAGTATTTTCGTAGCTTATCAAGAACAAGTTTACAGTCATTTACATAAGGCAAAAGTTTTAGCTCCATCTGGTGTGATGTAAGCCTCAGCATTGCCAACACCAGTAATACAGCTAACTCCATTAAAGTTAGTATTAGTTATATCTGAACCTGTAAAATTAGCACCAGCTATCACAGCATTTATCAAACTTGCTCCTTTTAGATTTGCATCTGCAAAATTCACATTACCTACATAAGCACTATTTAATCTTGCATTAGTCAAATTAGCACCAATCAATTTTGACGCATATAGACCAGCTCCAGTTAAAATCGCATTACTTAAATTTGCTTTTGTCAAATCAGAACGACTTAGATTAGAACCACTTAAATCGGCACCTTGTAAATTCGCTTGTCTTAAATTTAAACCGCTTAAATCAGCCCCACTAAGATCGCACCCTGGACATTGTTTAGTTTGCTTAAGTTTCTTGACATGATCGGGGTTTTCAGCACGGCTAGGACTAGCTAAACTAACACAAGATAGGACGGCAATTGAAAAAAGGAGAGCGAATTTCATAACTGTTCCACCTCAATTAACTTGAAAACGGGATAACCAACGGACTATCGTAACACAGAATTTTCCTAAAATATTCAAGATAATAGCAAAATTTTATGATTCCCTGCTACCACCCAAATCTCATTCCCTGCTTGAGCTGCTGCACTAGAGCGCGACAGCATGACTTGAAAGAAGCTGACCGACGGGGTGACGGCCACCCACAACCACCCGGCTCTCTTGGACTGGGGATGAGAGCCCATCGGCATTTCCTTGTCCGAGTCCCGTCTCGTCGGCCCCCACTATCGGCGCGGCTTGGATGTAGGCTTCGGCTTCCGCCACAGAGGGCTGATAGTGCCTCACTTCCTTCCTTTCTCAGACGATTGACTGTCCCCAGAGACATCTTCACCCCAAATAAGTCGGACATCGTACAAACCACCATCCGATGGGAATGACGGTACATTCCACTCAAGACTGAGACGATGGATACCGCTCTCTCGGAGTAGCCGCTCTCTTCTACATCTTTGGGGAGGAGGGATCGGGTTTTTTCGCCGCAGTAACGCACCAAATCCCCAAAATGGCTACCAGATATTATAAGGCGATCGCCGCTTCGATTGACACAAGCAAAAACTTCAACAGATATAATGGGGCTTGACAGGTGGTATCAGTTATCAAAGCACGGCTCAAGGGATTGAAGGAGGAACTCTCATGAGTGAAGAACAATTTGAACTGGTACAAGGTAGCGGTAATGTGTACCGCGATTTTGGCGATGTAGATGCGGACGTGCGACAAGCGAAAGCACTGCTTGCTGCTGAAATTATCAAGGTTCTGGAGAAGGAAGACTTATCAACCCGCGATGCTCAAGTGCGAACTGGAATTAATCACAGTGAATTTGTCCAGATTCGCCGTGCTAATTTGGGACGCTTTACTATTGACCGTTTGATCTCAATTTTGGGTCGTCTCAATCAACAGGTTGAAATTACTATTACGACCCATCCAAGAACCACTGATTCTTCACCAATGGCATCCTAACTGTAATTGAGTGTGGGTCGATGGGAACGACCGCGCCACCAAGCTAGTAGGGTACTAGCGATAAAAATACTCGAATAGGCCCCGGCTACGAAACCAATAATTAAAGCTAGGGCAAAATATTTTAAGGTCGTGCCACCAAAGAGAAAAATCGCCACCAGAGGCAATAAAGTGGTCAGGGTGGTATTAATCGAACGAGTTAGGGTTTGACTCACCGCGTTATCGACAATTTCATCCACGGATAATTCGGGGGTATTGACAAAATTTTCCCGCACGCGATCATAAATTACCACTGTGTCATTAACAGAAAAGCCCACAATTGTCAAGAGGGAAACCAAAAATAAACTATCCACTTCTACCCCCGCAATTAAGCCTAAAACCGCAAAGACCCCTAAAGTGATCAAAACGTCGTGCAGCAGGGCGACAATGGCGAAAAAAGCGTAATCCCGTTGAAAACGGAAGCTTAGATAGACAGCAATGCCAAAAAATGACACTAATAAAGCTAAAAATCCCGACCTAAATAATTCTTGACCGATGGTGGGACCGACTGTATCGATTTGACTGGTTTCGGGGTCAAAGGCGCCGATTTTCTGGTTTAAGGTGTCGAGTAATTTTGTTCTCTGTTCTTCTGCGAGGGTTTTCGTCCGCACCGATAAAGTATATTTATCCAACACCTGCACACTACTGTTACCCAATCCCTCCTCGTCTAAAATTGCTTGCACTTCGGCAGTAGTTAAGGGTTTCTCACAGTTATTCTTTTTGGCACAGGCTAATTCTATCTGAATTCTCGTACCACCAACAAAATCTAAACTCGGTCGCAAAGGCGCTTGAATAGTGAACCAAGAAATTACCATGGCCAAAATACTACCAATCGTCAGCAGGGCCGAGACTGTCCACCAAAAATTACGCTGTTTTGTAACGTTAAATGCCATATTGATTAAGTAAAAAGTAAAAAGGAAAAAGGAATTTGGGGAGTAGGGAGTGGCAATCGGTGGGTTACGGCGAATATGAAATTATTGGTTAACAGCATAACTTGTCGTCGCCTAACCCACCCTACTGATTTACCGGTAAATTGGGGCAGAAAAGTTGGGGTTTTTGGCGAATGCTAGGGACGTTTAACACGGTGATTAACAGGAGAGTGCGACTACAGGTTAAAGCGGTAAACATACTCACAGCTACCCCAATGGCTAAAGTTAAAGCAAAACCTTTGACTAATCCTGAACCCAACCAAAATAAGGCAGCACAGGCGATTAAAGTAGTGACATTACTATCAAGAATACTGGAAAAAGCCCGATAAAATCCCGACTCTACTGCCCGAAATAGGGATTTTCCGGCCCTTAATTCCTCCCGGGTACGCTCAAAAATTAGTACATTTGCATCGACTGCCATGCCGATACTGAGGATAAATCCAGCAATACCGGGTAACGTCATGGTGACTCCCACTAGGGCAAAAGCCCCCAGAGAAAGAATAGTATAGATAATCAGGGAAACATCGGCAATAATACCGGGTAAACGGTAATAAACCGCCATGAAGATTAAAACTAACAGTAAACCCACTAAACCAGCGTAGATACTGCGACGGATACTATCCTGGCCTAAAGTTGCCCCGACGGTGCGAATTTCTTCCACTTTAACGGGGAAAGGTAGAGAACCACCGCGCAATTGAATCGCTAGATCGTTGGCAGTTTCGGCGGTAAAATTACCAGTAATCACGGCCCGGCCTCCTGTAATTCCCGTTTGGGCAAACTGCACATCAACCACAGGGGCGCTAATTAATTCATTATCGAGGAAAATCCCAATACTGCGACCAGTACCTGCGATCGCTTTAGTCAGTTCGGCAAATTTATTGCCCCCTTCCGAATCGAAAGTAATGGCCACTTCCCAGTTAGTGCCTTGGGTGGAACTAATAGTGGCATTTTGCAGATTTTTTCCAGTTAAGTCCACCGATTCAAATAAATTTAAAATCGCCTCTTTAGATTTTTGCAGAGATTGTTCTAGTTCGGCAATTTTAGCGGCATTTTCGGGTTTATTCTCGGCTTTGAGGGCGGCTAATTCCGCTTTTTTTTGTTGAAAAATTGAATATTCAGCCCGGAATTCTCCTTCTGTACCTTGTTTTTGCTGACGAAATTCTAATTGGGCCTGAACATTTAGGTTTCTCTCAGCTTCTTTGGGATTTGTGACCCCGGGTAGTTGCACAATTACCTGATTTTTACTGTCCACAGTCTGCACTAATGATTCAGAAACACCCAGGGCATTAACGCGGTTTTCAATCACATTTTGTACCGCTTTTAAATCATTAGGTTGAATGGTTTTGACGGTTTCAGTGGGTTTAACCTGAATGGTTAATTGACTACCACCGCGCAGGTCTAAACCTAATTGTAGGGGTAACTTAATCAGGATGACGATCGAGGCAATAACCAGACCGATGATCAGTAACAATAACCAATTTTGTCTCTGCATAACTTCAGTATCAAAAGGAGAATTTTTTAAATGCGATCACCGACCATTTTTTGGACAGCTTCGACAATTTGATTAGGTTGAATAATCGTCAATCTTTCTAGATTACCGTTATAAGGTGTGGGGATATCTTGGGAAGATAATCTTAACACGGGGGCATCTAATTCATCGAATAACTGCTCGTTAATTAAAGCAATTAACTCGGAAGCAATTCCCGCCGTTTTCATACATTCTTCCACGATAATCACCCTGTGAGTCTTGCGAATCGAAGCGGCGATCGTCTCCATATCAAAGGGTTTCAGGGAAATTAAATCGATAATTTCTGGATCATAGCCATCTTTTTCTAACTGTTTTAATGCCTGTAAACAGTGATGACGCATCCGCGAATAGGTGAGAATAGTTATATCTTCTCCCTTGCGAACGATTTCGGCTTTATCGAGGGGTAAAAGATACTCGGTATCAGGTAAATTTTCCTTGAGATTATAGAGAAGAACGTGTTCAAAGAAAAGCACGGGGTTATTATCTCTAATCGCCGATTTTAATAAACCTTTGGCGTTGTAAGGAGTGGAACAAGCGACAATTTTTAGTCCGGGTACCGCGTGAAAATAGGCCTCTAAACGTTGGGAATGTTCCGCTCCTAATTGTCTCCCCACACCCCCCGGACCGCGGATAACCATGGGGATTTTAAAATTACCGCCGGAAGTATAACGTAACATCCCGGCATTGTTGGCAATTTGGTTAAAGGCAAGCAAAAGAAAACCCATATTCATGCCTTCAATAATCGGACGTAATCCCGTCATGGCTGCCCCCACTGCCATGCCCGTAAAACTATTTTCAGCGATGGGAGTATCTAAAACCCTTAAATCGCCATATTTTTTGTAGAGATCTTTGGTAACTTTGTAGGAACCGCCGTAATGACCCACATCTTCACCTAAAACAAATACTGTCTGGTCGCGGCCCATTTCCTCATCGATCGCCTGTCGCAAAGCATTAAATAATAGGGTTTCTGCCATATCAAGTCCCCGTTTACAATTCGGTCATCTTATCACTAAACTTATTATCTTACCCCTTTTCTGGCCCGAGGGAATAGGAAGTGGGGAAGTGGGGAGAAGGGAGAATAAATAAAAAGCTATCCCCTGACCCCTGAATACGGCTGCATCTCACATTTGCAGGAATACCGACAATCAGCAATTGTCAGTGACTCTTAGATGACGATAAATGTATCAGCAGCTGCCTGTAAGCATCCCACCGAAAAACTAATGCGCGGGGGGGTGTTTGGGGGGTAGAACCCCCCAAAAGCTGGGATTGAGCGATAAAATCGCAAGTAACGCCCAATTTGAGCAGAGAGTTTCCCTTTAAAAATCCCAACTTAGTAGATTTACAGAAATTGGCTGATGAATAAAAACAATTATGACTATAGATAATAGTCTATTCTAGTTCCCGACAATCGGCCGGCAAAGAACTAAGATCAAGATCAAGCAATCCCCTACCGTTAAAGCTGATGAAATTACCCCGTCTTGCCGCTTTAATCATTGGTCTGAGCTTTATTTTCGGATTAATGTTGTGGTTAGTCAACTCTATCTATCGTCTTTACAGAGATATCGTTTTTCTCGCTCCCCTACTAGCCAATATTCTGCTTTTACTGATTATCGGACTGCTGGGCTTGCTGATCTACATTCTTTTGTACTACTTTTATCTGCTGCCCCAGCAGCAAAAAAGTCGCCGCGGATTGCGTTCTTCCTCCCGTCCACCCCTAAAATTACCGGTAGAAAAAACCGAGGCCGCCGGGGAAACCTTAAAAGCTATCCGGCAACAAGTGGAGCAAATTCAAGATAAAGTAACCCAACAGGTTTTTATTAATCGTTCCCAAGAAATTGAGCGAAGTTTAGCCAGAAAAGAAGTTAAAATCATCGTTTTCGGCACAGGATCGGCGGGAAAAACCTCCCTAATTAACGCCCTCATCGGTCAAATGGTGGGCAATGTGGAGGCAACCATGGGAACCACGGAAAAAGGGGAAACCTATAGTTTAAAAATGAAAGGTGTGAATCGGGAAATTCAAATTACCGATACCCCCGGCATTCTCGAAATTGGTGCGGCCGGAGGTCAAAGGGAACAGTTAGCGCGACAATTAGCCACGGAAGCAGATTTACTTTTATTTGTCATTGATAACGATATTCGACAATCGGAATACGCCCCTTTATTGCGTTTAATTGATATTGGTAAACGTTCTCTCTTAGTCTTTAATAAAATCGATCTCTATAGCGATGAAGATCGAGACATTATTTTAAAACAATTACGAGAACGTCTAAAAGGAGTGATTCTTTCAGCCGATATTATTGCCGTCGCCGCTAATCCCCAACCAGTACAGTTAACCGGGGGACAAATGATCACACCGGAACCGGATATTTTAGCTTTAATTAAACGTTTGGCTTCAGTTTTACGGGCCGAAGGGGAGGATTTAGTGGCAGATAATATCCTCTTACAATCCCAAAGATTGGGGGAAGAAGCTAGGAAAATTATCGATCGCCAACGTCGTCGCCAAGCTGATAAAATTATCGATCGCTATCAGTGGATCGGTGCGGGAGTGATTGCTGTGACTCCCTTACCAGTGTTCGATCTGTTAGCAACGGCGGCGGTTAATGCTCAAATGGTCAGGGAAATTGGTCAAGTTTATGGCTGTGAAATTAACAGCGATCGAGGCAAGGAATTGGCTCTATCTTTGGGCAAAACTCTAGTTAGTTTGGGAGTAGTGAAAGGAGCAGTAGAATTATTAGCCAGAATCCTACAGTTAAATTTTACTACCTATATAGTCGGTAAGGCAATTCAAGGGGTCAGTGCCGCCTATTTAACCCGCATTGCCGGCAAAAGTTTTATTGAATATTTCCGTCAGGATCAAGACTGGGGTGACGGTGGTATGACGGAAGTGGTACAAAGACAATTTCAACTCAGTCGCAAGGAAGAATTTATTAAGTCTTTTGTGGCCGATGCGATCGGTAAAGTGGTACAACCTTTTCAGGATGATTGGCAGCAAGAAGAAGTTTTAGAAGCTAGTTGCGAGGATGATTGGTAAAGATCGAACCCGGGAGCAATAGGCAAAATTGTATAGTAATTGTTACAATCGTTTTGGGGTTCCACAAGGGCAAAAAAAAGATGCGACAGCAAGTTATCGACTGGTTAAAAGAAAACGTCAACGAACACCGTCTGCGACATATTCTCGGTGTGGAGACCATGTGTATTGATTTAGCTCGTCATCACGATCTCGATCCCGTCCAAGCAGGGCAAGCGGGATTACTACACGATCTGGCTAAATTTTTCAAGCCCAAAAAACTGCTAAAAATGGCGGAATCGGCGGGAATAGACGTGGATAATATCTGTTTATCCCATCCCCACTTACTCCACGCCGATGTGAGTGCAGTTGTCGCCCAAAAAGAATTTAACGTTACCGACGAGGAAATTCTCGAAGCAATTCGCAATCATACCCTCGGTAAACCCAATATGAGCGATCTTAGCTGTATAGTCTTTATTGCCGATGCCTTGGAACCCAATCGCGGCGATACACCCGAATTAAACGCCCTACGACAACTCAGCTATCAAAATCTCCATAAAAGCGTTCAACAAACCTGTGATTATTCCCTAAAATATCTTTTAAGTAGCCATTGTCCCATTCATCCCCGCACCGTGCTAACGCGCAACTGGGCGTTACAAATTGTTAAAGAACAACCAACAGAAACTAAAACCATTGATTAACATAATCTCAAGACTCGCTTACAACCACCTCAGCCAAAGGATAACCACAACCTGAATGACCAATCCCACTGGAATTATTACCCCCATCGCCGAAAATCTCAAGACCGAAAAATTTCTAGAGACAATTGTCACAGCTGCCGAGGACAAGAAAGCAGGGGACATCGCCATCCTGAAAGTCGCCGATATCTGTTATTTAACCGATTATTTTCTGATTATTACCGGCTATTCTACCACTCAAGTGCGAGCGATCGAGGATGCGATCGAAGCTGCTATGGAACTAGAATGGCAACAGTCTCCCCGACAAGTGGAAGGAAAAAGCGAAGGTAGCTGGATCCTGATGGATTATGGCGATATCATTGTCCATATCTTTTTACCAAAAGAGCGAGAATTTTATAATTTAGAAGCTTTTTGGGGTCATGCTCAACGGATTCCTCTACCTAGCGACCATTTAGAGGAGTAGAATCCATGAAATCCTCCCTTGATTTCTGTCCCGTCCCGGAAGAACAGCAACCGGTTAACGAGTACGAACAATTAAAAGAATCTTGGTTTTTCCGTTGGGCGACGCTAGATGTAGCCTCTTATACAAAAAAAATTGTCTGGTTATGGTTATGGACATGGTTAATTGTCGGACCGATTGCCGCCGCTAGTTTTCCCCTCAAAAAGGCCCCTTTTCTCTTCCTCTGTGCGGGGATTTTTGGCTCGACAATTTTGGTAGGATTGGTGTTATTGCGCTTGTATCTGGGCTGGATCTACGTCTATGATCGCTTGCAATCGGAGAAAGTATTTTATGAAGAGTCGGGTTGGTACGATGGCCAAATCTGGACAAAAACCGCCGCCATTTTAACCCGCGATCGTTTAATCGTCTCCTATCAAATCCAGCCCATTCTCCAGCGTTTACAAAAAACCGCCCTGATTCTAGGGGCAATTGTCGCTATCAGTGGTCTTTTTTGGCTATTTTTCACTCACTAACCGCAACCAATCACCAATCTGAATGAATAGGGTAAAACGTTCACCAACCCACCGCTTAGAAATTCATCTCCTCCGGGAAGGTATTATTGAATCGGTTCATAATGTCGAGGCCGCTATTTGCGATGACCGCGGCCGGGTATTATCCACCGCCGGCAGCGCCGAAACTAGCGCCTTTATTCGTTCGGCCCTGAAACCTTTTCAAGCACTGGCTGTCATCAGTACCGGCACCCTCGAACGCTACGATCTCAACGATAAGGATCTAGCCATTATCTGTAGTTCTCACCAAGGCACGGTGGAACACGCCCGTCAAGTCTTTAATATTCTCTGGCGTGCCGATATCGATCCTAATGCCCTGCAATGTCCTCTCCCGGAAGGTAAACCCAGTCGCTTGCAGTACAATTGTTCTGGTAAACACGCCGGGATGTTAGCGGTGTGTCAACAGCGCGGCTGGCCGTTAAATAGCTATCTCCGGCGTTCTAGTCAGATACAAAAGCTAATTTTAAGCAAAATTGCCGAATTATTGGGGATGCCGGGGGATGAATTAATCAGCGCCCACGATGACTGCGGTGCGCCCACCTATTCAATGCAGTTGGGGCAAATGGCCCATCTCTACGCCCAGTTAGCCTCTGGCAACCGTTTAGACTTAGAAAGAATCGTCCGGGCGATGACCTATCATCCCCGCATGGTAGCAGGAGAAGGGGCTTTTGACACGGAATTAATGCAGGTTAGCCAAGGGGAAATCGTCAGTAAAGCCGGGGCTGAAGGGATTCAATGTATTGGGCGCGTCGGTGAGGGTTTAGGATTAGCAATAAAAGCCCTAGATGGTTCCAAACGGGCTAAATATGCCGCCGCTTTGCAAATTCTTAAACAGTTAGGCTGGATTACTCCCAATGTGGCCGAATCTCTCTCGGAAAAATTCCTCAAAATCGGCAGTTATACCCGCTTGGAAGTGGTGGGAGAAATGGCTTTGTTATAAATAGTGGGTTGACCAAGGGTAACACATCAAAAACTTTTATTTTTGGTGTGTTAGGGCAGTATTTGAATCTTGATTTTTTTCCTCAAAAACTGAACTTCGGAGTAGAATACAGATGACTAAATTAATTCAAGAAACTTTCGAGCAAATTGCACTGCTTTCTGAAGAACAACAAGATAGCCTGGCAACCTATCTAAAAAAACACCTAGCTGAATTTTTAGAAGAAGCGGAAAAAGAACGACGAATTGCAGAAGGGACTTATACCATAAGTGATTTTAACCAAAAAACTCAACAAGCTATTCAGAATATTGAAGAACCAAAAAACTTAACTGTTGGCAAGGATGAAGTTGAACTATATCAGCAGCTAGGAATTTATCGCTAACCTGATTATATGATGTCATTAATCTCTAGAGTCAGCGATTCCCTCTGTAGTCATGTTTTTGCTGGTTTTCTGCACCGAAACCAGCTATAATGATCGAGAGGTGAAAAGGGACTAAAAGCGCTGATTGAGTTAATCTGTGATGGTAAGGTGAGTCTGCGCTATCTAGTCTCGTCGGTGGTCTTGGCTACTGGGGTTGAGATAAACTAGATTTAATAACTGAAAATCCGGGGTAATCACTCATGTTACAATCCCTAAAAATTGAAGGCTTTCGCGGGTTTCAGAATTTTGAGATGGCCAATCTTGGTCGAATTAATCTCTTAGTGGGTAAAAATAATAGCGGTAAAACTTCTATTTTAGAAGCGATTCAGTTTTTGTATGCTCAGAATAATATAGATATATTTCTTGAAACTATTAGCTATAGAGGTGAGTTTGGTTGGTCAGAAAGTAATCTACCTGGTCGCACTAAAGTTTTTGAAATTTGTCATTTATTTCCTGGGCATGAAATCGTCCCAAGTCAGGAAATTATTATCATTGGTTCTAGGGAATCACATCAGGAAAGTGTTACTATTTCTGTTAAAAGTATTCCTATACAACTATCTCCATTTCCAGACAAAAATGATGATTTAAATAATGATAATATTTTCGACGATGAGGAATGGAATAAACTTCTTTTAAGTATTAGATGGAGTCAATCACAAAAACCTATTGAACTGGAACTTCTTGCCAACGCTACTCTTGCCAGAGATTCCACAAGAAGAATGGCTAGTTTAAGCAGAATTTCCCATAAAATAGGTATTAATAATAAAATTGAATTGAAGTTCTTAAGACCATTTTCTCTAACAAGTTCTGATATGGCATCACTTTTTGATAACATTGTTCTCTCTCCTTTAGAAGACTTAATTATTGAATCTTTGAAAATTATTGAGCCAAAAATTGAAAGGATAGCTAGGATTGGCTCTAGCAAGTATTCAACTTCAAATAACCTAGGTGTTAGAGGTGGGTTTTTAATCAAAATTAAAAATCATGATCAACCTATACCTATTGGCAGTTTAGGCGATGGATTTTGGCGAATGTTAGGATTAGTTTTAGCGATGGTTAATCTTGAAAATGGAATTTTATTAGTTGATGAAATTGATAGCGGATTGCATTTTACTGTCATGACTGATATGTGGAAAGTAGTCTGGGAAACCGCCAAAAAACTCAATATTCAGGTATTTTCCACCACTCACAGCCGCGATTGTTGGCAAAGTTTAGCCGAATTAATTACCGAAGAAAAAATTACCGATAACGAGATTACTATTCAAAGGATAGATAGGGAAAAAAGCCAATCTGTAATCTTTGATCCAGAAGAAATTGTTATTGCTGCTACAAGTAATCTTGAGGTGCGGTAACAATGCCTAAAATAGAGACAAAAAAGTTATTAGTGGAAGGTGCAGAGGAATTGAGAGTTATTCCCCAATTAATGGCAGCAAATGGAGTTACTTGGAATAGAGGGGAAGAACCATTGAATATCATAAATTGTGATGGTGTTGAAAATTTACTAAAACCTAAATATATCTCTACGCAACTAAAAACTCCTAACGGACTAACTCATTTAGGAATTATTATGGATGCGGACGAAGAACCTGATAATCGTTGGAAAAGTTTATATAATGCCTGTTTACCAAATATACCTAGCTTACCTCAAAATTTACCAGCAGCGGGATTAATTATGACTCTAGAATCGGGGATAAAATTCGGTGTGTGGATGATGCCAGATAATCAATCTAGAGGGATGTTAGAGACTTTTTTAGCCTATTTAGGGCTTGCTGAATAATGGTAAAACCCTTTTAAAATAAGGCTTTTGACCTGTTAAAATCCGATGTTAGTGCCAAAAAATCGGATTGGGACCATCAAAAACCTGGCATTATCCTTATTATAGTACATGGGTTGGTACAAAAAAGAGAGGGCAACAAAGCCTGAAACTCCCGACGACCGGCTACTGACGACCGACTCCTGACTCCTAACCCCACCAACAAACTTTTTCAGCAAACCCTAAATAAAGCCTCTTTCAAAAAGACTTAAATTAATCGTGCCGCGGGGGTTTATTGGTCGCAGAACCCGCCGGAACGACCTTGGAGGTGGGGGGGATACCTTTGAGGGAAATGAGCGTATTCATCACCGTTTTTGCCACAGGAGCGGCAACAGTGGAGCCAAAAGTATTGGCACCCTTGGGTTCATCCACCACCACCAAAACCACATAACGGGGCGATTCGATCGGTAAAATCGCCACAAAACTGGTAATTTTGGCGTTAGGTAGATAACCCCCCGTCGGACTAGCTTTTTGTGCGGTTCCCGTTTTGCCTCCGATGCGATAACCGGGGATTTGGGCCGCTACCCCCGTCCCCTTGCTGACGACGGTTTCCATCATTTCCACCACTTGCCGGGCCACGGTGGGAGAAAAGACTTTTTTGCTGGGATAATCGGGCTGCCAGTGCAAACGGCCGCGGTCGTCGGCTAATCCTTTGATCACATGGGGAGTCACCAGGGTGCCACCATTGGCCAGCGCACCGTGCAATTGTACTAATTTTAAAGGCGTTAGGGATAAACCTTGACCAAAGGAAGCGGTGGCCGATTCAATGGCATTATCCAGAAATTCTTGTTCGGGTTTGAGATATCCTGATACTTCTCCGGGTAAATCTACACCAACCCTTTGATTTATGTCCAATCCTAATAAACTTTTATAGAAATCAACTCGCCCCATTTTTTGGGCAATTTGCACCATGGCCACGTTACTAGAGGTTTGTAGGACTCGGGCCATATCTAGCGCCCCATAACCCTGTTTAGAGGCATTTTTAATCGTCCAGGGACCGACAGTAATTGCCCCCGGATCATTGACTACCGTACTAGCTTTAATTGCCCCCGCTTCCATGGCCATGGCGACAATAATTGGTTTAAAAGTTGACCCCGGTTCGTACTGATCGGCTACGGTCCAATTTTTAAATAGAGCCACATTGGCTTTATAGTATTCGTTGGGGTTAAAAGTTGGCTCACAAACTAGGGCTAAAAGAGAACCATCAAGGGAGTCCATGACGATGACGGCTCCCCGTTTAGCATTAAATTTTTTTAGCTGTTCTCGTAGGGCCGTCCGCGCCGCTCTTTGTAGTTTTAAATCGAGGGTTACTTCTAACTGTAATTCATCAAATTGAAAGATACCATGGGGAACAAAAGCTGGTAAAATTCGCCCGTCTCCCATGCGTCTTGTATTGACAGAAAAGGGATCTCTTTCTAATAACTGACTGGAACCTCTCTCTAATCCTGCTTGACCACGATGTTCTTTATCTACATAGCCAATCACGTCGGCTGCCACATCGTCTTGGGGATAATAACGAGCGTACTTTTCCTCTAATTCTACACCGTCAAGAGATAATTGTTTTAAGCCCCTAGCCACGGATTCGGTTAATTGATTGGCTAAACGAATTCCTGTTTCTTTTTCTTTAAATTTTTGAATCAGTTGATTACTGGGAATATTTAATAAAGGAGCTAATTTATCAGCCACTTCTGCCGGCGGAATCGCAAACAGTTTTGGGTGTGCATAAAGAGTATAAATCAAGCGATCGGTCGCCAAAACATTACCATTACTATCGACGATCGCCCGTCGGGGAATATAGGGTCTAATACTGGTAGTTTGCTGTTGTCTGGCTCTTTTTTGCAATTCCTGTCCTTGTACTATTTGCAGTTGGTACAATCGCCAAGCTAAACCCACAATACCCATGACTAAAATCAACCACACCGCCACCAATCGCCCGTTACTCAAAGGCAAATTTTTTAACTTTTTTTGCCGTTTTTTGGCGTTTAAATAGGACTTTCTGTCCTGGATCCTGCCAGAGGGCGATCGAGTTTTTTTACCTCTAAATCTGGGTCTTTTTGTGTCAGTCATGAGCAGTATCTTTCAGTTATCAGTGAGCAGTAATCAGTAATCAGTAAGCAGTAATCAGTGAGCAGTAAACAGTAAACAGTGAGCAGTAAACAGTAAACAGTAAACAGTAATCAGTACACTTAAAAACTCACATCTGATAACTGTTAACTTACCCACTGATAACTGATAAGTGGGTGGGTGGAATTAAATATAAGATGAACGTAGGTTGGGTTGAAGCATGAAACCCAACGCCCGATTATGTTACGCTACCGCTAACCCATCCTACACATAATTGTGCCTCCCCACTTAACTGATAACTGCTAACTGTTAACTTCCCCACTGATAACTGTTAACTGTTAACTGATAACTGTTAATAGGCACTTCTCGGTCGAGAATTGACGGTAGATTGGGGTTGAGAAGCGGTGGCCGGTTTCAGGTTAGGGGCAGATTTACGCTGTAAAAAGATAGTTTGGAAGGGTTGGGGATGAGTTAATCCGGTTTCGGGTTTTTCTGCTTGTTGAGCTAGTTGATGTTTAAGGGTTTCATTGGTGGCCAAAAGATGGCGCTCGTGACGTTGCAGTGTTTCCAGTTTACCAAATTCTTTGTCCCAAACCTTGGGAATATATACCGTCCAAGCATATATTCCCAGAGTCGAACCCAACAGACAAAAAGTAATCACGGCCACTATTCTTTCTAGGAGGCAAAGGGAACGTAATTGACGCGAGGCCACTTGTTTTTCTGTCGGGGCCACGGGAACTCTCACCACCGATTTAGTCGTCGGTTTTACTGTTGGGGTCGTCTGATTTACTGGTGACTGGGGACGAGGTTGACTGCCTTGGCTTTTTTGGCGAGGAACGGGAACGGGAATATAGGACTTATGGGCAGCAGACATGATTTTCTCTCAATATTTCTAGCTAGTGGTCGTTGTCAAAAATGGTTCTTCGTTACTTGGTATGGTTCGATAGGGGGGCATAAATCGACTAAATCCTTATCTGGCAAGAGACTTAATTGATTAGTTCGCTCTAGAGCAAAAACAATTGACAAAAATCGCTAAATGCCTTTCTCTATAAGGG
>NZ_JAPZQJ010000345.1:0-11157 GCF_027530405.1 Microcystis sp. LE19-41.2A
TGGAGGGATCGGGGGTAAAATTCAGGTACTTTTTCCCTGAAAATTAGGTAACTGACTACCTCAAAATCGGTAAAACCCTACACCCCACACCCCACACCCCACACCCTGCCCCCACCAACAAACTTTTTCAGCAGACCCTACTTAATTCCCACTAAAAAAGTTGTACCGATCGCCATAATTGCCAATCCGATGAACTTACTAATTAGAGTCGCTTGCTTGGCTAATTTTTCCTTAATGACACTGCCAAGGAAAAAAGCACCAGATGCGATCGCTAATTGGATGACGGTAAAACCGATTAAATAGGCAACTAAAGCGGCAACTCGCGCCCCGATAATTGATTCTCCGTAGGCATAACCGTGGAAAATTCCCGCAATCATTGCCAGAGTTGCCAGAGCGATCGTATAGAGATTAGAATGAGTTTGTAACCCTTTTTTCAGGGTTAAAACCACGCCAAAAATTACCACAGAAAGGGCAACAATCCCTTCAGGAAAAAGTAAATTTATTCCCTGTAAATGAATACCTGTGCCGATTAAAGTGGCAATCGCAAAAGCGAGCGGAATTAATAAACCCTGTTCCATCCCCACAGCAATTAAACCACTAGCCACCACAAAAGCTAAATGATCTAAACCGATAATTGGGTGAGCTAAACCCGATAAAAATCCGTTCCAAAAATTATCGGGAGTTTGCCCTGCCATGGCATGATGGGCAAGGGTTTTGCTGGCAAAAATTAACAGGAAGAGAGGGACAATAGTTAATATCTTTGTCCAGCTTTGACGAAAAATTATCTTCATTGATTACCTCAAAATTATGATTCGGAAACCCGCGCAACAATCGCCCGATGTCGGGGACTGGTGGGGGTAATGATCGGTGCTTGAAACCCCGCTTCAACTAATGCCTGTTCGATATCGAGAGTAAAATATTGATCGAGATAGGGTTCGGTACTCTTGAGTAAGGTGAGGACATAAGGGGGCATTTTTCGATAAATTTCCGAGCGCGGATTCATATCCATCAGCGTCAAATAACCCCCCGATCGCAATAAACGACGCGCTTCGGCGAAAATTTCTCTAGTAGCCTGTTGGGGTAGTTCGTGGAACATTAAAAACGAAGATACCAGATCGTAGGACTGACTGGGTAATTGAGTTTTTTCCGCAGCCGCGTGTTGCCATTGAATCGTCTTTTGTTTTTGTTGAGCCTGGTATTGAGCAACGGCTAAATAGTAGGGAGAGAGATCCAACCCAGTTACCCGGGCTTGAGGATAAGTATCTTGCAGTGCGAAGCTGCTCATGCCGACACTACAGCCTAAATCGACAATATCGTTAATTTCTGCCTTGATTTGCTCTTTTAATATCCGGTGATATTCCCGCCGCAATCGCGGATCGCCGTCAATCCCCGCCCCGGGCCAGATGGTAGAATGAACAGCATAGGCGGCAGATTCTACCTCAAAAGCTGGCAACCAGTCTAAATTGCCCTTTTCGTAAGCGTGGAAAGAACAAACGTAGTATTCGGGATAGACGAGATCGGGATTTTCTACCGCTTGCAGTTCCCGACTCCAATCCCGTTGCTGCCATTGTTTGACGGTTTCCCGCCAAGGTACGCCTAGTTTTTCGGCTCTTTTAATCATCATATTGCGGGCCTGATAGCGAGCGATGTCAAAAAGCGGTTTTATGCCGAGAATACGGTTAACTAGACCAGAAACAGGATTAAAGGAGGCCGGAACGGGTGTAACTGTCATAGAAAAGCTTCGATCGTAAATTTTCCCTTTTTTATCTTATAACAGTGATCAGTCATCAGTAATCAGTAATCAGTAATCAGTGAAAAGACAGCATTGTTACGGCCATTTAATACTGCTGAGTTAATACCACTCACTTAAAACCCAAATTTTCGATAACTGTTTACTGACAACAGCAAAAAGCTCCCTAACCCCCATCTTGCCAATTTTTAAGTAGGTAGGTGTTGAAAACTTTCAGATGCCCCCCTTATTAAGGGGGGATTAAGGGGGGATCGGCACCCCCCTTATTAAGGGGGGATTAAGGGGGGAGCCATCTTCAATTTAATTATAACCAGCTACTTATTATGAGAACAATCGCTGAAATCAACGACAAAATTGCTAAAAAAACGGCTGTAGTCTGGACAGTAGAGGAATTAAAAAGCCGCGTGAGCGAGATGGGAATTAAGGAGGTTTTTTCCCAAGTAGATGTGGTTTGTACGGGAACTTTTGAACCGATGGAATCTTCGGGGGCAATTATTAATTTAGGTCAGACGGATCCGCCGATAAAAATTCGTCAATGTTGGTTAGATGGGATTCCTGCTTATGCTGGTTTTGGGGCGGTGGATTTATATTTAGGAGCCAGCGCTATTAGTGATCTAGCGGCCAAAAATGAGAATTTAGAGGGAGAAAATCCCGAAAGGGGCGGCGGACATATTATTGAGGATTTAATCGCTGGAAAATCGATTCAATTGCGCGCTGTCGGCCAGGCCACTGATTGTTATCCTCGCACTTCTTTTGAAACGATTATTTCTAAGGAGACTATCAATCAATTTTATCTTTTTAATCCTCGCAATCTCTACCAGAATTTTATCGTCGGAGTCAATGGGGGAGAGCGGACTTTATATACTTATTTGGGACCACTACAGCCGCGATTAGGTAATGCGGTTTATTCTAACCCCGGGGCAATTTCTCCCCTGTTAAATGACCCAGATTTAGAGGCTATAGGCATCGGTACGCGCCTTTTTTTGGGAGGAGGAATCGGTTATATTGCCTGGGAAGGAACCCAACATTTTCCCCTGCAAAAACGCCTACAAAATCGAACTCCTATTGGACCGGCTTCCACCTTAGCCTTAATTGGTGATGCTAAACAAATGAATGCTCGCTGGGTGCGGGGTTGTTATTTCAAAAATTATGGGGCTTCTTTAATGTTAGGGGTAGCAGTACCGATTCCAATTTTAAGCGAGGAAATAGTTCGACATTGTGCGGTAAAAGATGAGGAAATTGTCGCTCCAGTGGTGGATTTTTCCATTCCCCGGCGAGTCCGTCCTACCTTTGGTTTAATCACCTACGCTAAACTAAAAAGCGGTCGGATTATGATCGAGGGAAAAAGTGTTAAGGTGGCTCCTTTGGCCAGTATTTCCTTGGCCCGGGAAGCCGCTTTAGAATTAAAAGCACTGATCGAATCGGGAGAATTTACCCTCACAGAACCCGTGGCAAAAATTAATCTAGAGCGAACTTTTATCCCCCAGGATCGTTGGGGTGGAAAATTATCAATTGAGTGAGGAATTAAGGGATTGCGTGCAGGTGGCACAACTACAATTAAGATGACGAAAAATCGGATTTTCTTCCCCAGTTGTCTTGGCGATAATCATGTCACCTAAGTTCTCGGTGTTGAAACTAGGATGAAAGGACTCTGGGGCAGCTTGTACGGAGTTAGTGGTAACTGCTAGGGCTAATAAACTAGCGGAAGCAGTGGCAAGAATAAAGACTTTTTGATTCATAAGTTTGCGGGAATTATTGGCCATGAATACCACTGATTATAGCACCCTGCTTGCCGATGAGGAGATATTCTAATCATAAGAGTCAGAGAGGGCTAACCGTCAAATTAGCCAGATTGCGAATTTCTACTTTTTGTTCTTGGGCGGCAATTTCTCCGGCTTTTTGTAACAACTTGAGGGCGCTTTCCTTAATTCCGCTTTCCCTAAAAGGGCGGGTAATACTAAATCCTGTTTAAAAGGTATTATTAGGAGAATGGGAAGCGGGAAGCGGGGAGAAACAATCCAGATCTTGCGGATTTTTGCTTAACTCATCCCGATAGTTTCTGAATATCGGGAGCGGATTTTGTCGGTGAATCAGCACGAAATTGGGCGTAACCACCCGCTAAAAAAACGGTTTTACCCACGCCGCGTTGACCGATACCGAGTAAATTAAAAGGGGGGGGTTGTTGTGGGTGATAATATTTTCATGAGCAAATTACAGCGTTTCTCAGATACATGAGGTTGGTTCTTGCATCTGAAATACTTGATTATCGACGATTGGTCTGTGCTTCACCTTTACGAGAAAGGCTGTAATAGAGTAATCTAATTAGCTAATCGATCAATTTTTGGCAAGCACCTCCCAATTTAATGACAAAAAAGACAGCTTATCATCTTAATACACCCATAATTATACCCACGATCGCCTGTTTAGCCATTCTGTTAATTCTCGTGATAGCAGAAATTAGCGTGGCCCAGACGGCAACTAGCGACAATAGCGAGGCTTTATACCGAGAATTAAGGGTGAAAATCGATACTTTATGGGTAATTTTCACCGCTTGCCTTGTCTTTTTTATGAATGCCGGCTTTGCCATGCTAGAGTCTGGTTTTTGCCGCTCGAAAAATACCGTTAATATCTTAACCAAAAACTTAATTGTTTTTGCCTTGACAACGATCGCTTTTTGGTCTTTTGGTTTCGGCTTAATGTTTAGTCAAGGTAACGGTTTTGTCGGTCTTAGCGGTTTTTTTGTGCTAGGAGCCGATAATAGCCCCAATACTGGTCTCAACTATCTTGGCATCTTTCCCTCCCTTTCTTGGGCGGGCATACCTCTACAGGCTAAATTTTTCTTTCAATTAGTCTTTGCCGGCACTGCGGCCACGATTGTTTCGGGGGCAGTGGCCGAAAGAATCAAATTTCTGGCTTTTTTCCTGTTTAGTCTGCTATTAGTGGCTTTTATCTACCCGATCACCGGTCACTGGATTTGGGGAGGAGGTTGGTTAGCGCGGCTCAATTTTTGGGATTTTGCCGGTTCTACGGTAGTACACACGGTCGGTGGTTGGGCCTCTCTCGTCGGGGCAGTGTTATTGGGGCCGCGTCTGGGCAAATATCAAGGCAGTAATTCCATGGCACTACCCGGTCACAATCTCACCCTCTCTACCCTCGGCTGTTTTATCCTCTGGTTAGGTTGGTTTGGTTTTAACCCCGGTTCCACCCTGGCGATGGAACCCGAGGCTATTTCCCGCATCCTCCTCAACACTAATATGTCGGCGGCCACCGGCGGCATCGCCGCAACCCTAACCGCTTGGCGCTATTTCGGTAAACCAGACCTCTCGGTGATTATCAATGGCATTCTCGGTGGTTTGGTGGCCATTACCGCTGCCTGTCCCTATGTACAGATCGGTTGGGCGGCAATTATCGGCATGATCAGCGGTATTTTAGTGGTTTTGAGCGTCGATTTCTTCGATCGCCTCCAGATTGACGATCCGGTTGGGGCGCTATCGGTACATCTAGTCTGTGGTTTGTGGGGAACTTTTGCGGTAGCTTTATTTGCCGCCGGTATCGAGGCTAATTTTTATACCCAGGGACCGGTGAGGGGATTACTGTTGGGGGGAGGATTACCGGCAATTAAACAGGTATTCGTGCAACTTTTGGGCTGTGCGGCAGTTAGTCTTTACACTGTAATTGTCAGTTGGTCAGCATGGAAGGCGATCGATTTTTTCGTCGGTTTAAGGGTATCGACGGAAGCAGAATTGAGAGGACTGGATCTGAGCGAACACGGTTTACAAGCTTACAGTGGTTTTCTGTTTAAATCCGACCTTGCCCATAAGGTCTCGGCTATTATTCCCAAAAGAACCATTATTCCTCCCAAAGATCGGGGAGCGGATAAGTAGTCTGGCAAAATTAATTTCCTAGTCGAGACTCCAATTCAGTGATCAGTGATCAGATGTGAGTTTTCACTGTTGCCCCTTGCCTTCAGAAGCTGACTACTGACTCCTAACCAACCACGACAATTTTTGATTTTGACCGGAGTCCCCTTATCGACCTAAAAGATTGGCAATATCAGCACATCCCCCCGGAATAGTTGCCCGCGACTTTTCCCCACACCAACGACAACAATAGTGACGTTGTTCCTCGCTCATATTTTTCACCCCGGTAAAATTGACATTTTCTACCACTGCTCCCGTGTGTTCTCCGCTGTCATAATTGGGGGGAACGGTACGACTGCGGGGGGTAGCATTTTCTAGGGAACCATAAAATAAACGCATCCCTTTCATATCTGCCCCTCTTAAATTAGCTTCGTAGAGAATTGTCCGCGATACATTTGCTTTCACCAAATCGCTATAACTTAAATCGGCCCGCACCATATTCGCTTCGCTTAAATCCGTCCAGCGCAAATCCTGCCCAGAAATGTCGGCCCCCGCTAACATTACCCCCAATTGTACTACTCTTGTACCGAACTCTCGATCCTCCGCATAACCCCCTTCCCCGTCTAGAATCGGTCTGCCTAGATAACGATCGCGTTTAATCGGTGATAATAGCCGCGATTGACTCAAAAAACGCAGTATTTTCGCTTTTCCAGAGGCATCGACACTGCTGAGGATGGAAGCGGTGCGACCTTCTGCGATCGCTCTTTCCTGGGGCCAATCTTCTAAAAATCCCTCCTCATCCAAGGCTAGATCGGAAATGCCCTGAAAATAGGAATCGATCGTCTGTTGTTGGGTAATGCGATTTTGCTGTATGGTTAAATCCTTAGAAATAACGTACTGTTCCCAGGCCACATAGACGGCTAACACGGCGATCATAATCTGTCCCAAGGCCCCCACCCACTCGGCCCAGGAACCAAACTCATCGTATTTAAAACTCTCTAACCATCGCAATATTCGCCCGTAAACTCCTAAATATTTCCCTAATCCGGCCAGAGCAGCTATAAAAACTATAAAGGCAAAAACCGTCTGACGTTCAGAGGGAGTGAGATAATGGGCGATCCACTGGCGAATAGAGGGCAAAATCACCTGTAAAGATATTAATATCGCTACTATCGCCCCAGAAAAGCCTAACCAGTCCCAGCTAAAGACCAGGCCGATGGTCATCACCATCAGGGGGGCCAGTAGTAACCCCGCATTACCCGGTCGAAGATCTTTTAATAGTAGGATGCGCTGACGCACGGGATTACGCGAAGATAAAGAGGAGACGTATTCAGAAGCATCGGGGGGCGATAAACTGGTTTTACCGTTATTTTCGGGGTTATCGTCCCTATTTTCCGCGGCGAGTTTTTCTGGGTCTTTGCGATCGCTCATGTTAATCCTTGTCAAGAGAAAATAATTCCACACCGAAAACTGAGGCGAAAACTCTCGATAAATCTTGCTGTACTTGCATAAGACTAATATTAGGCAGAAACTGCCGTAAACTGCCCACGGGTTTATTAGCAATCCCACAGGGAATAATCTCGGCAAAACCGCTTAAATCTGGACAAACATTGATGGCAAAACCATGATAGGTAATCCAATGACTAACTTTAATACCGATCGCCGCTATTTTATACCCTTCTACCCATACCCCCGTCAGGCCCGCGATTCTTTCCCCCGACAATCCATAAATAGCGATAGTTTGCAGGATGACTTCTTCCAATTGTCGCAAATACCAGTGTAAATCCTGCCGATAATAGCGCAAATTGAGGATCGGATAGCCCACTAACTGCCCCGGACAGTGATAGGTGACTTCGCCTCCTCGCTCGATTCGGTACACTTCTTTGTCGGTTTTGTCAAGATTAAATTTAATAAACTTAATATCTGAACCAGTACCGAGGGTGTAAACGGGGGGATGTTCCAGCAGCAGCAGCACATCGGGTAAGTCAGGATTAGCAATTCTCGCCTCCACCAGCGATCGCTGGTGCGACCAAGCGAGAGAATAGGGAGTAATTGCCTGAATTTTTAGCCCACAGAGACGAGGCATTTTTTGAGCATTCATCGAGAGATGTGATTGTTCAAATTATTTAAGAAATGTGGAAGATCACCAAGGAAAATTAAAAGAAGGGAAGAAGAGATGTTGGGGAGAATAATAAGCACTAATCTAAAGTTATCTCATCTATCATCTCTTGGGATCAGTATCCTCCAGTTTATCCTCATCGGCGCAAAAAAAGCACCAAAACAAGTTCAATCCTTGATTGAGCAAACCCACCAACAGGTTGTTGACCCTAACAATCAAAGAAATGTTATCGAGTTAATCGAGAAGATTATTATCTACAAATTTACTCACCATGGCACTGCTCTAAGATGGAGACAATCAATTATGCTAGGTGTTCACGCATTAAAACAACTCTATGAGATTGATGACTCTCAATGGCTAGGAGAAACCATTAGCCTACTCAGAAATCATCAATTTCAACAGCTAGACTTAGAACATTTAATCGAGGAATTAGAGGATTTGGGCAAAGAAAAGAAAAATGCTGTAGCCAGTCTTTTAGAACAGGTTATCCGCCATTTATTATTCCTGCAATACTGGAGCAAGGAAGCAGAATATAAGACAATTTATTGGCAGGAATAAATCGATAACTTCCGTACTCAATAAAATCAGGCTAGTATGTTTTCTGACTGCTATTTTTCAATTTTATTGGTGAGAGTTCCGACCACATCAATACCGAGGGTTTGATGGACACTGGCGAGGAATTGATTGACGATTTCGGGATAGACTTTAATCAGGGTAGCAAGGGATTTACCATCACCATTATCAACAATATTAACTCGCTCGAGGTGTAAGCGTTTAGGAATTTTGATCGCTTCTTCTAGGATAGTTTCTAACTGTTGAATCAAGAAAATTGCCTCTGCTTCGCTGCCGGTATTTTGCCAGACTTCCGCGAATAATTCGTTAACCAAGGCTTCAGCTTTGGCATTTTCTTCAAAAATTGCCGCTTCTCCTCTAGCGCGGAAAGTTTCGGCTTCCTGCTGCGCTTCTGCGGGTAAAACTTGATCTGCTTGGAGACGTAATCTTTCTAATTCTGCTCTGACCTGTTGCAATTTTTCCTCAACTATAGCACGTTTTTCCTTAGCGGCGGCGATAGTTATTTCTTCTTCCGATTTTGCCTGTTGTTCCAGTTTTGCCTTTAACTTTCTCAATTCGTTTTCTTGCTCTAAAATGATAATTTGATCGCGGGTTTTAGCCACGGTTGCCTGTTCCTCACATTCCGCGACTATTTGTTCAGCTTCATTGAGTGCATTTGATTCAGCAATTTCAGCATCACGCATGACTAAAGCGATTCTTTCCCGTCCGAGGGAGTTAAGATAATCCACGTCATCGGCAACATTTTGAATTTTGAGAGTATCAATTTCTAAACCGAGTTTAAACAGATCTTGACTGACGTTACTGGTAATACTTTCGGCAAATTTTAGGCGATCTTCGTTCACTTGTTCTGGGGTCATTGTTGCGACTACACCCCGCAAGTTTCCTTCTAAAGTTTCTTTAGCTACGCGAATAATTTCTTCTCGATCTCGATCTAAAAAACGTTCGATCGCATTGCCGACTATTTCAGGTTTAGAACTAACTTTCACGTTAGCAATTGCCACGATATTCAGGGGAATATTGCCCTTAGAATAGGCATTTTTAATCTCAATTCTGATCGGGGTTGTGGTGACATCCATGCGTTTAACGGTTTCTAAAATTGGAATACGAATCGCCCGACCCCCCGATATCACTCGATAACCTGCATCTTGTCTATCTTTTGATTTGCGTTTCATCCCACTCAGGATTACTACTTCATTGGGTTTGCAAATACACAAAAAAGCATTGATAAACCAAATCGCACCAATCCCCAGAAATATCAATAAAGCAATGGGAACACTATTCAACAATAAATTACCAGCACTGTTGTTGTGATTGTTGTCGTCTTGATTGGGATTGATTTGGATGAGATAGGAATTATTTTGACTATTCATAGTTAGTTACCCTTTGGTTTAGAAGAAATTACAAATCGCCTCTGATATACTTTTCCGCAATGACTAAAACTTTATTGTCCTGGAAATTGAGGATAAATGCTTGATCCCCGACATTAAATTGTTCTTCCCCTTCCGTTATCGCTACTATATCGATCAGACTATCCCCGACATTAACTCGCACTTTCCCCTTGCTATTTTTATCGAAGGGGATTTGAACAACTCCGATTAAACCGATGAGAGAGTGATAATCGACGATACTATTTACCTGTTGGTTGCAGCGTCTTAACTTGACTAAAATTAGGAGTAGAATGGCCAAACCAATACCTACCCCTAAAGAAATTAAAACGATTGTGAGCAGTTGAGCATTCATAGTTTAGTTATTTACCGTTATAGTTGCCCCCAATCTAATTAACGTTAACTAATTCGAGACTTCGGCCATTTCAATCACGCGATCAGCATTATCTTTGACCAAAAAATTTAAAGGTTTATTGCGACGAACTTTATACTTTAAGCGTCGTGATTCCACCCGCATCAGAATTTGTTCTAAACAATCGTGATCAAAACAAACGTGACGATGACGATCCTTATAACCCGCGGTTGCTCCAGCAACGATGTGCAGTTGGGTATTTTTCTTTAACTGATACCATAAACCCTGGGGTTGATCTCCCAAAGAAGGGTTGGCAGTAGTCACAGCCGGATTACTAGACATATAAAATGGGTCAATCATATTATTGCCCATCGTCTGCTCATAATTGTAATAGTAATGGAGGGGGACATCGGCCGTGGGTAAATTTAAAAGTCCTTCATAAAATTGTCGGGCTGTCTCCAAATCTGTCACCATGATTGTATGAACTTTTGGGGCGCTAGTTAGAAACATCCACATGGCTAAAGCATAAGCGGCCAGAAGCATAACCATAATCCCCTGGGTGGACAGGAGAGTATCAAGGGGTAGGAAAGCGCCGAAGAAAAGATGATTTATCAACACTGATGTGATCCTATTGCCTAAGAATTTCTATCATTCCCTAATTATAATCACGACGCTGAAACTTAAGTGAACAGGGTGAGGAGTGACCAAGTTCCGTACATTTGTATTAAAATGCTCCCTACCCAGTTTAAATGCAGTACAATTGACCTCAAATTCTCCTATGGGATGAATAAGTAGCTGGTTATAATTAGGGCTTGCTGAATAATGGTAAAACCCTTTTAAAATAAAGCTTTTGACCTGTTAAAGTCCGATGTTAGTGCAAGAAAATAGGATTGGGACTTTCAAAAACCTTGCATTATCCTTCTTATAGTACATCGATTGGTAAAAAAAACAAGGGCAACAAAGCCTGAAACGACCGGCTCCTGACGACCGGCTACTGACTCCTACCCCCAGGAAAAACTTTTTCAGCAGACCCTAATTAAATTAAAAATGGATTTTAGCTTCGATCCCCCCTTAGTACTAGGGTTGATTCATAGTAGGGTTGATTCATGAATCAACCC
>NZ_JAPZQJ010000451.1:0-7056 GCF_027530405.1 Microcystis sp. LE19-41.2A
TTTAGACTTGTTTTCCCTCAAAAAGTGCCGACCTTTGGAGTGATTGGGGGGAAAATTCAGGTACTTTTTCCCTGAAAATTAGGTAATTGACCCCCTGAAAATGGGTAAAACCCCACACCCCACACCCCACACCCCACACCCCACACCCCACACCCTGCCCCCAGGAAAAGCTTTTTCAGCAAACCCTAATTAGGAGTGAGCGCTTGACTTTGCCAGCGGCTTGGGTTATAATTGTCTTACAATGGGATGTTTTTGTTTATTGCTGACTGCTCAGATTACCATTATAAATAAACTCTTTTTAAAATATTATTGCAAAATCTGCCCACAAAAGCAAGCAAAATTTTGCCATCAATTGTTAAGTTTTGTTAAGAAAAATCCCAACAGTGGCAAGGAAGAGAACTCCCTTAGCTGATCAGTCCGATCCCCTTGATAGTTTATCATGGCTTTTGGGATAATTCTAGAAGTGTGGGACTGATTTTTAGCTTTCTAGCAAAGACGACAAAACCACTAAACTCTATGAAAACTTGGTTAGAAGATCGCGGTATTTTACCCGCTTACGGTGGGGGGGTAATCATTGGCATTACCCTCTGTTTTTTCGGAGCTGCGACCAATACCATGGCGGGATGGTTGTATGCTATCTCTGGCACGACGATCGCTGTTTTAATTTTATCGATAATTTTACCCCGTCGTTCCCTTCTTCCTCTGAAAGTGCGTCGTCTTGCCATTGTACCCGTGAGTGCGGGAGACGATCTTAGTATTAGCCTAGAGATAGAAAATACTAGCAATCAGCCGATAAATCTGTTAGAAGTGACAGATATCCTGCCTATAGTTCTCGATCAGCCAAAAATAACCGCAATAGAAGCGATTGCCTCCAAAAGTTGCCATCATTGGACTTATTATTTACCCACCAGTAAACGGGGTATTTATCACTGGCAAGAAGTACAATTAAGAACAGCGGCCCCTCTCGGTTTATTTTGGTGTCGTCGTTGTCATCAAGCAGCGGCTAAAGCTTTAGTTTATCCCCAAATTTTACCCTTACAACAATGTCCCCTAATCGATTCCCTCGGTCAAGAGATGGAACAAAAATTAGAAAATAATCGCTATTATCAAAGGGCTAGTCAAGGACTTACCCGTAACCTGAGACAATATCGCCAGGGTGATTCTAGCCGTTTAATTCACTGGAAAACTAGCGCCCGTTTGGGAGAATTTCAAATTCGGGAATTAGAAGTGTTAACGGGAGGACAGGAAGTGATTATCTGTCTCGATACCCTCTGTGATTGGCAAGAAGACAGGTTTGAACGGGCGATTATTGCCGCTGCTTCCCTCTATTTTTATGCCCATCGTCGGCAACTAAATGTGAAACTCTGGACCGGTGAAACGGGGTTAATTCAGGGGGAAAGGGTCATTTTAGAAACTTTAGCGGCTATAGAGGCAAAAGCTAGTCAAAAAAATGCTAATCTGCCTAATTTACCTGTAATTTGGTTGACAAGTAACTTCAATTCCATCGAACAACTCACCCCCGGCAGCCGTTGGTTATTTTTCCTCGCTGCCGATTCTAGGGAGAGTCCTTCACTCTTAATCCGACAGTTTAGCGGATTGGCGATCGAACCGGAAACTTCTCTACAACAACAATTGCAAAAACCCCCTCGTTGAGGAAATTTCCGTTCATAGTCTAGATTGAGAGGAGATTCTCCAGAAAAAAATGCCCGTATCCCCGAAAAAGATGTTATGATAGAAAAGACTCGGACTCATGCGATCGCAACGCCTTAACCTTGTCAGGACCGGAAGGTAGCAGCAATACGGGATGCTTGTGACTGGCGTGATCTCCGGGTCTTTTTGTTGCCTGTGACGGTCGCTGTTGTGAACGCTTTCAAAACTTTTCGATCACTTACTGCCGAAACTCGTCGTCAACTACTCTTCCTCTTCGTCACGGCGCTGTTTTTCTGGATAAGTATTACCACTCTCCTCCCCACTCTCCCCACCTATATTGACTCCCTAGGCGGTAGCAAACAAGATATCGGTTTTGTCATGGGGGCCTTTGCTATCGGTTTAATTTTATCGCGCAGTTGGTTAGGCAATCTAGTCGATCGCCGCAGTCGCAAATTAGTGGTTTTATTTGGAACTATTGTCGCCGCTACCGCACCCCTCGGTTATCTATTTTTTCGCGATCTTTCCTCTTTATTCGCCGTCCGCGCCTACCATGGTCTCAGTATCGCCGCTTTTACCACCGGTTACAGTACCCTAGTGGTGGATTTTTCCCCCGTTCGTCAACGGGGAGAGATAATTGGTTATATGAGCTTAACTGCACCCCTAGGCATGGGAATCGGTCCAGCTTTAGGCAGTTATCTCTACCAATCGATCGGTTATAACGGTTTATTTCTAGTTTCCGCCGCTTCAGGAGCGATCGCCTTTCTCTTTGGTTTCTCCATTCAAGAACCGGACTTCAAGAAAAAATTAGCCCAAATGAAGGCAGAAAATCAGACAATCGAGCGCAGTTTTTGGGCATTATGTCAAGAGCGAGCTTTTTTAGTCCCTACCTTAGTTTTTCTATTGGTCGGTACTTTATTCGGCGGTTTAGTCGCTTTTTTACCCCTGTTTCTCCTCGAAAATCAGATTCCTTTCAGTGCCGGTCTATTCTACAGTTATGCGGCACTATCGGGGGTAATCGGACGGATTTTGTCGGGAGGAGCCAGTGATCGCTATGGACGGGGTTTATTCATCACTATTAGCGTTTTTTGCTATGGTTTATCCATGTTGGTTCTATCTTCTGCCCGATCTTCCTCCGCTTTAATTTTAGCCGCTATCCTCGAAGGTACGGGAGGGGGGATTTTATTCCCTATGTTACTGGCTTTAATCTCCGATCGCTCTGGGCCCCAAGAACGCGGCCGGGCCTATTCTATCTGTATCGGCGGTTTTGATGTGGGAACAGCCTTAGCCGGTCCAATTCTGGGGGTTTTAGCAATTTCCTACGAAACTATGTTTAGTTTATCGTCAGGATTAGCTGTTATCGCTCTCTTTCTCTTTTTTACTCTCTCTAACCCCACCATACGCCATTCTTTTCTCTTCGCTTTCGGTTTAGAAAAAGATCGTTATGCTCTGCGCGGACAATTACAATAAAGCTTACTGAAAAAGTTTTTCCTAGGGCAGGGTTATTTAATAGGTTTGAGGTGGAAAATTATCGGGAATATCTAATTCAAATACTTGGTCATGAATCCGAGCCACATAAAGCCCTTCTTGCAGAATTTTTTCCCGTAATTCCGGGGATACATGAACCGCCGCTAATATGCCATAGAGTTTTTTATCTTTGTGTTCAGGAAAAAAGCGGCGAAACCGTGGCAAAATACTTTTTAATTGTGTAATATCTTCCTGTCTAACATGACTTTTAACCTCAACGATATAAGCGGTATTTAGCTCACCATTGCTATAGGCAAGAACATCAATTTCTAGGTGTTGTCCTTCTTTACTGACTCGCACACTAGGACTAACAACTTCCATACCAAAGCGTTGTCTGAGAATCGTTTCCATTGAAGGAAGGGCAAGTCCTTCGGTAAAGCTGCCGAATTTGGCACCAAGTCCCCCAATTTGTTTGCCCAGTTCTTTGAGTTGTTTGTCAGTTTTCTTCTGTTGTTGGGCGTTTTCCTTCTGTTGTTGACTAACTTCCTTCAATAGTAGTTCAGTCTCCTTCTGTTGTTGACTGACTTCCTTGAGTTGTTTGTCAGTTTCTTTTTGAGCGGCAGTTAATTCGGCTAAGAGTCGCCATACGTCTTCGGATGTGGTTGCCATAGATGATTTTTTCCTTCTGATCTGGTCTATTGCTATTTTAGTCAATCGCGCCGATACTTCCTAATTTTTAAGCTTCAATGCTCTCTTTTTTGTCAAGTACATCTTATCCCATTTTAAGCGAACACTACCGTGCGATTAGCGTAAACCAAAACGCGATTTTGCAAGTGTAAACGGACCGCTCGCGCTAACACCACCCTTTCTAAATCCTTACCTTGACGAATTAAATCTCCCACGGTATCGCGATGGCTAACTCTGACCACATCCTGCTCGATAATTGGCCCCTGATCGAGATCGGCAGTGATATAATGGGCGGTGGCTCCAATAATTTTTACCCCTCGATCGTAAGCCCGTTGATAGGGATTAGCTCCGGCAAAAGCCGGTAAAAAAGAATGATGAATATTGATAATATTGGGGAAAAAGTTAATAAAATCTGGAGTGAGAACCTGCATATATTTAGCTAAAATCACTAAATCTATCCGGTATTCCCGCAGTAACTCTAATTGTCTGGCTTCCTGTTCAATCTTGGTTTCGGCGGTAATGGGAATATGATGAAACTCAATACCGAATTGATTGGCAACTGAGTGTAATTCTGGATGATTGCTAATAATTAAAGGAATTTCTGCCCTAATTTCTCCCCCGTGTTGTCGCCATAATAAATCGAGGAGACAATGATCCTGTTTTGTCACCCAAATAGCTAGACGCGGGACAGTATCGGAAAAATGTAAGGACCAACTAGCCTGCAAAGGTTTGGCAATAGCGGCGAAAGCTGGTTCGATCATCCCACGGGGTAAATTAAACCCTTCTAATTGCCATTCTATCCGCATCAGAAACAATCCCGCCGAAAAATCCGTGTGTTGGTCGGCGTGGATAATATTGCCGCCATTAGCGTAGATAAAATTAGCGATTTTCGCCACCAGACCAATCTGGTCGGGACAAGAAATTAACAAGGTTGCAGTGGTACCAGTCATAAATTATCGGTGGCAAGAATTGACTTTTTCTATCCCCTAATTGATTACAATTTCAGGCACTTCGTCCCTTTGATGCACATAAAAGAGCATTTGTCAAGAGCGATCGCCGATTAAATTTCCGGTTAAACTGATACAGTATTCTCTTGCTCAGAAGTGGCAAAATGCCGCTCGATCAGGGAGGGGACATCTTGGGGAGCTACCTGATTATAATGCTTTTTATCGGGCATAACCACCAGATTCGGCCCTTTTTTGCACTGTTTTAAACAGCCAGTTAATTTAATATTCACCGCTTCTCCCAGTCCTTTTTCCTCTAAACTACTCTCTAACCTTTGGCAGACTCTCGCACCGCCATTTTTCCAACAATCGGACTTCTGACAGATTAAGACGGTGGCTTTTTGCGCTTTTGCTGGGGCCACTTCTGGAGTTTTTTCGCCGGATAAATGCTCGATCCCTAGTACCCTCAGTTTTAATTTTCCCTTCTTTGAACAAAGACTACTTTCTCCCGTCACTTTTAGCCATGAGTGGAGAGCAATATTGAGAGGTATGTGGTCTCGCAGTGTTTTTTCGGGCTTAAACCAATATTCTCGTTTATCAACACTGATTCTCAGGTATTTTACCTTATATCCGTCTTTGAGGACAAAACCGAGGAATTGACCGACCACTTGAAAGGGAACCATGGCAGTTACAGATTTTGACATACTTTCTCACTTTTTACTCTTAGATTGCTAATTTTTCTCAAGGATTATGCCTGCCAACAGGTTTCCTGCCAACCGATTAAACAGCTTTGGGAAGCCTCTACCTGTCGCAGGACAATCCACAGCTGTAAAAGTTGAGCGGGGCTATCGATGCGAACCTGCAAAAGCTTATGGAGCGAGCATTTATCTTCAATGTCCAGGGCCTGCAGCCGGTGGTAGAGCTGCCAGCGCTCCCAAGCACTAAGAGGGAAGATTTTCTCACCTTCCGATGGCAATTTGTCTGTACTCATGGGGCTTTTAATTGAGAACTATTAGCAATATAACTCTAGGCTGATGTTCTCAGTATAACCGACAACTGCAAATAATTATCAATAACCTGAAGAAAAAAAGTTACCCGGTAGCGGCGATCGGCTAAAATCTTGCTTGTCCGCTTTGCCGATCCCGGAATCGCTACCGCCTAGAATTGTCAAAGAGATAAAAATGGAGATAACAAGATTTATTGACGAAAATTATGGATAAAAAAGCTCAAAAAACCGATAATTCAGCAATTCTCTATTTTGATGGTGGTTCTCGCGGCAATCCGGGGAGAGCAGCCGGTGCAGCGGTAATAGTTTTAGCCGAGGGTAATTCCTTGACCACGACTAGATATATGGAGAGAGCCACTAATAACGAGGCCGAATACACGGGATTGATTATTGGATTGGAAAAAGCTCAAGAATTAGGCTTAAAAAGCCTAGAAATTCGTGGAGACAGTCAATTAGTCATCAATCAAGTTAAGGGAGACTGGAAGGTAAAAAGCGATAGTTTACGTCCCTTTTATCAGCGTGCTTGTCAATTAGTTGCCCGATTCGATCGCATTAGCTGGCGCTGGATTGAACGAGCTAAAAATAGTTTGGCTGACGCTGCTGCCAATCATTGTATGGATGCGGCGAAAAAATCGCCAGAAAAACCAAAGGAAGGCGAAACTAATCTCGATATTCTGCTCCAATCCCTGAAACCAGTCCTAAATACCGAAGAATTCGTTTTTTCTTCCCTAACAGCAACAGGACTAGAACAGCTACAATTAACCCCTATCTGCCAATTTCAGGAAGAGGAAGGCATAACGGTGATTATTCCCCGTCAGCAAGCCGATCGCCAGAACTTACAGTACAAATATATTTATAGACAAATTACTCTTTCTGTGCATTCTAGTTTAGCGGCGGTGGGATTTTTAGCGGTAATTAGCGAGAAACTGGCCGCAGCAGCAATTAGCGTCAATGTCATTTCTGGTTATTATCACGATCATTTATTTATCCCTAGGGATAGGGTGACAGAAGCGATGGCTATTCTCGAAGAAATTAGCCGCTCCTAATAGTAGTCAGGAGACAGGAGGCAGGAGTCAGGAGACAGGAGACAGGAGACAGGAGATCATTTCATTTATCCTCCCCACACCCCACACCCCCAACCCCCCACCCCCCACCCCCCCCCCCCCCCCCCCCCACCCCCCACCCCCCCCCCCCCCCCCCCCAACCCCCCCCCCCCCCCCCCCCCCCCCCAACCCCCCCCCCCCCCCCCACACCCCCACCCCACCCCCCACACCCCCCCCTCCCCCCCCCCCCCCCCCCCCCCCC
>NZ_JAPZQJ010000294.1:0-6804 GCF_027530405.1 Microcystis sp. LE19-41.2A
AAACCAGGCTCTTCTGGTTTCTGTGTGTAAACGAGGTCTATACTGATAGTTTCTTCTTTCAAAATAGTCCTAAAAGTCTTGCCCAGTAAGCATTTAACCTTACATAAGCAAAAATTATCACACAAAGTCGAGAAGAGCCTAAGTAGGTAGGCACAATTATTTGTAGGATGGGTTAGCGGTAGCGTAACATAATCGGGCGTTGGGTTTCATGCTTCAACCCAACCTACGTTCATTTTATATTTAATTCCACCCACCTACTTAAACCCGAAGAAATTGAAGCTATGGTTGATAAAAATAAAATTATTAATCAAGCAATGGAGTTGATTTTAGGATAGGAGAACTGCACAGAATAATCAGATAGCTAATTAAACCAGTTCAAAATTTTGTTCCAAATAGATGATACAGATGTTGTAAGTTTCTTCCAAATATTATCAAATTTATCCCAAATGTTTTCATCTGGAATAGGTACTGGTGCTTCTTTTCGAGGTTGTTGATGGAGTTTATCCCAATCTGTTGGAGGTGGTGTTTTACCCGTGTCAAATTTATCCCAAGCACTTGATGAATTGGTTTCAAGTTTTGTCCAGGGATCTGAAGATGTTGTATTTTTTGGACTGGTTTGAGTTTGAACTCCGTTAGGGGAGAAAGTCCATCCTTGACTTGAGGGAGGAGGGTATGGGGATGGAGTAGAATTATTAGATGTAAAACCCCAATTAGTAGGATTATTAACTACAGGAACAGGTGAAGTAACGATTGGAATAGGGTTAGTAGGAGGCACAAAACTCCATTTAGCTCCTGTGTAATTGTTGACTAAATTTTCAAGAGGTTGTAGGTTTTCAATATTTGATTGTTGACAAAATTTCTCTAATTCTTGGATAAAATACACAATCTCAGGAGAAAGATTTTTAAGTTCTTTGAAAATCTTGGATGAATTAGGTTTAATTAGGTCTTTTTCGGAAAATAGTAGCCTTTCTTCTTGTTGTATTTGTTGCCAATAGTTGGGATTTTCTGATAGAACAAGCAATGATAAATAAATTACCATTTCTGAGAAATAGTCAGCTTTTGGACTTAATTTAGATAACTTATTTCTGTTAGGATGTTGATAACCAGGGAGTCCTTTAATATTGTCGGTTGCGTTGCTTAATTGAGGAACATATAAACTATCATAGTCAATTAAACATAGATCACCATTTTTACGCACTATAATATTACCGTGTTGTAAGTCTCCATGAGAAATATTATTTTGATGGAGAATTTTAACCATTTCTAAGAATTTTTCGGCAAAGTTACGGATAGAAGTCTGGTTATTAATATTATTAGATATAAAGTCTTTAAAGCTAATACCATCAACCCATTCCATTCTAATAATGGGAAATCTTTGTCCATTGACTAAAATTCCTTGTTCTTGGTAAGCAAAATCAACAAAATAAGGAAGTTGAACTGTTTTAAGATAGGCATCAATCGCCTTATAACGAATTTTTAGATCCCCTAAATCTTCTATCCAACATTTAAGGGCATATTTTTTAGGATTAGTTTGAATTTCATAAACAACGGCTTTTCCGCCATTATGAGACAGTAAAAAGTTCTGATTTTGCTTTTGCTTAACAGGCTTTCCTTGTTGTAAAATACCATCGTATATAAATCTATCAGGGTATTTTACGACTGTTTCATAGTCAGTTCTAAGCGGATATTTCATTTTTTTACATACCCCACAAATGTAAATTTAGACCAATTGGGAAGGGAATCAAATTCAAGTTTTTTAAACTTTGATGGTTCGCTTAATTGTCCAAAAACATCCCTTTCTGATTCACTAGCCAAAGTTCTCAGATTTGTCTTGGGTTTTATTTCTATTTCATCCCTTGCACAAGTAGAACATTGATTCAAGATTGCTTGATTAGCATAAAGATCAATCTGAAATTTAATCCATTTGTCTCCTTCTTCTAAAATTAAAACCTGAGATGAGTCAGATAAAGCAGGAATAATAATTTCTTGAAAAGTTTGATCTTTGTAGATTTTATTTCCTTTTTCAAGGTTCATATATTTAGGTTCATATTTAGTGACTTGACTAGATGAATTTGAATTGCTTGATTGTTCAGTTTTTATACTATTTATTTTGTTAGCTGTCTGAGAAATAAAATATAATATGGTCGCAGTGGAGAGTATAGTTAAGAATATATTTAAAGGAATAAAAACAAGGAGAAGATTACGGATTCCATCTATTCCTTTAATTACGGGTGGTTTGTCTTCTCTCAGTTGAGGACTTGAAGAAGAAACTCCTCTCAAATTGCGGTGCGTCATGGGTAAAGATGGCAGAAATTTTAATAATGTTTGTAGATTGGAGCTTATTTTGGCAAAACCAGAAGTATCTTCTAAATTTTCAGCAGGAGTATTGTCTTTAGGTTCTTTTTCTACGCTTAAAGAATTGTTTTGATCTTCTTTAGAAGGCTGTTCAGTTTCATAACTTAAAGGTGAAATGATAGGAGTATTTTTTTGATTTTCTTTTCTGGTTTGTGTAGGCAAACTGACGATTTCACGATCACTGACTTCTAAAATCATTAAAGTGACATCATCATTTTTCATTTTTATTGTGCCATTATGTCTAGCAGATTTTACAAAATTCTCAAACTCCTGTTCTGAATTAATGGTAAGTAAAGTTGTTAAAATATCTCTTTGCTGTTCTGTATATTTAAAAATATATTCAGCTAGAGCGTCAGTTGCTAGTACAAAATAAAGCTTATCTGAATGTTGTTTGTATTTTAATTCGATGTCTAAAAACTCTGGCTCATAATCATCATTATTTTTAGAGCGACTTCCAAAATATCCAGGTCTATCATTAAAATTCGTTGATTTTTTCAATAAATAGGTTTGAATTAATTGATTTCCCTGAAAAATAAACAGACAGCTATCGCCAACAATTGAGATTTTTGCTTGATTTTCAATAAATTGTAACCCAATAAAGGTAGATGTTGCTGATTTAGAACGTTCCAAACCATTGTAAATCTCAATCCAGGCAAAATTATTACCGCTTTTTGCTTTTTCTAATTCTGCTCTAACTTCTTCTAACCATTTTTGCTGAATTAGTTCAAGCCATTCTTGCCAATTGTTTTTATCAATCTGGGGATTTTCACAAAAATAATCAACAAGAAGTTTTGACCATATACTTGAGTAAAATGATTGAGTTGCACCATCGGCGATCGCAAAACAATTCTTAGCTTCATTATAGCTAAAATTATCTTGACAACCGCTAATGGTTTCCATCTCTTTATGAGTTCTATCACTGAACCGACGGATGACTGAAACTTTATGATGAGATTCCATAATTAATGACAATAACTTTAGCGTAATGCTCCTTGAGAACCAAATTGAAGAAGTTTAATCAGTGCTTCAGCATCAGCATTAAAGATAAAACCTCTGGCATTAGGTTGAACATTAAAACCCGCATTTTTGGCACTCTCAGCAAGAGGATCAGGAAGCACACTGGAAATATCAAACAAAAAGTTAGCAAATTTATTATTGTTAAAACCAGCATTGTCACTAGGTAACTCTATTTTCCCTGCTGATGCGTTAGAAATATGAGCATTCAAAACAATCACGTTACCGTCACTTGTTTTAAGTTGTGCTAGTTTTTTCGCTTCAGTAGTAGCAGCATTAAAATCATTAGGTTCTCCATCGGTTATATTAATAACAACGGGTGGAAAGCTATCGGGATGATTAGAAATAAATTTTTCTACCCCATTATAAGCCTGTTTAAAGGCTTCAGCCATTGGTGTTCCATTACTTGCAGTCGGTTTCACAAACACTCGCATTACTTCATCCACTTCAACCAACCCACCTGCACCATCAGAGACTTTTCTCTTAAGGGTTGTTGTATTGGGATTTTTAGCCAACTCTGAGGCTTTGTCTAGAAATAGTATATTAATACTTGCTCCATAGCCAACCACTGCCACAAAACATCTGTCTTTAATCTCATTACCCGATGAACAAGCTGTAATAATTTCTCCGATGACTCGATTAACGGCTAATGCGGCAAACTCTGCTTTATTTGAATTAGCGTATTTATCTGACATTGAAGCTGACTGATCAATCATAATCAGGATAAATCCAGGGTTGGCTCTACTCAGTAGTTCTTGATACATAACTTAAAGATTACTTCATTGATTTTTGAAATGGAAAAGATGATCATGTCACCGCAAAATGGGCTATGATGACAATCTAGCAAGCAAATAGGACTAATTAGCTTGATTTACCTAACATCTCAGTATTGTAGCGCTTGATTTTAGTACCAAAGTAGGCTTTGGTACACAATTTATAGGTAGGTTACGGTACAGTCTTAGTTCCGTTTGGTATAATATATTTGATTAACCCTCTAATTTTTTAACCAGAAATGAATAATATTGACCAAGTTTTGCAATATGTTGATGATTTAATGTTTGAGAAAGTGGAGTCTCATCTGACACCAGTACAAGAAGCAATCTTGACAGGGGTTTGGCAAGGTCAAAAATATTGGCAAATTGCTCAATCTTTTAATGGTTGTAGTGAATCTCATATTAAAAAAGAGGCTGCTAACTTATGGAAAAAGTTGGGTAAGGTATTAGACGAAGATGTTAATAAAGATAATTTACGATCCAAGTTAGAAAGAAAATATCGGGTTTCTCAAACTTCTAATTTTGGTCATTGTTTACAAGTTAATCAAGGAAATATTCATATTTGTGATCAATCTTTACAAACAATTAATAATGGGAAAAAAACAAAAAATTTTTTACGCAATGACGATCAATCCCCCATAATTGACTTAACAAAAGCTCCTGAATTAAGGTATAACTATGGACGTAAGTTAGAAATATCAACCTTAAAAGAATGGCTAGATAATAAAACTCGATTAATTACTATTTATGGGTTAACTGGAATCGGAAAAACAGCTTTAACCCTTAAATTAGTTTCAGAAATTGCCCCACAATTTGATTATATTATTTACCGCAGTCTGGAAAATATTCCTCAATTAATCGCTCTCAAAGATGATCTAAAACAGTTTTTCAACCAATCTCTATCAACCCCCTTACCTGATATAATAGATTATCTAAGCTCCTATCGTTGTTTAATTATTCTTGATGATGTGCAGAATATTTTTAAACCGGGGGAATTAGCAGGTAAATATTTAAACGACTGTCAGGATTATCATAAATTTTTTCAGCAAATTGCTACCACATCTCATCAAAGTTGCTTGATTTTAATTAGTTGGGAACTTCCCAGAGATTTTGTCACCTTAAAATCCGATAAAATTAAAACTTTATACCTGCAAGGTTTAACAACAGAATTTGAAGAAATCTTCAAAGAATACGGTTTAAAAAGTGAGGATAAATGGACGAAACTGAGCGAACTTTATCAAGGTCATCCTAACTGGTTAAATATCATCTCCTCAACCATTATTGAGCTATTTGATGGGGAAGTATCCTTATTTTTAGAACAAATGAACAATGAAATTTATTTAGGGGATATAGAAAACTCGATCGAATGTCATTTACAGCGTTTATCCGCAACAGAAAAAAATGTGATGCACTGGTTAGCTAATCAAACTGAAGCGGTAGAAAAGTTTCCCAAAACTGGTAATCTTGACCTTTCTCAATCCCAATTTTGGGCAGCTATTCAGTCATTAATGAGACGCTGTTTACTGGATAAATTACCATCAGAAACCTCGTCCTATTTTCCTATTAATCCTGTCTTTAAATCTTATCTTAAAAGAAATCCTAACGATTAGGATTATCTCTTTACAAATAGATGCGATCGCATTTTTATCTTTAACTATTTTGCAAAACTTGTAAGAATAAATTTGGCGATAAAATTTGTGTATGATGATAATGCTTTAGCGGTAAAATGTGTTTTTTATCTAAAGAAACTAGATAATCAGCACCTATTTCGTAAGCGGCTGCCAAAAACATATTATCATTTGGATCAACCTGATCGAGTAGCGTTGCTTGATAAATGCCTTGAATTTTGATAGCAGTATAAAAAATAGCCGTTAAAATCTCCTTAATATCATTTCTGTCAATATTTTTCAGTAATAGTTTTTCAACCAATTCCTCCAATAATTGAGGAGAAATAACTAACTTAAATCTACCCTCTCGCCAATAACGAATAATTTGACAAGGCGCACTGTTAGGATTTTTACTTAACAAAGCTGAAAGAAAAACCGAAGTATCAAGAATAACAAGAGGTGAATCTTGAGCAAACATCATAGTAAATCAGATTCTTCTAAGTTTCCTGAAATTCTCACACAAGCGTCATCAAATTTTTGCCAAACTTCATGATAACAATTATCGGGCATATTTTGAACCTCATTTAATGTTTCCATAATCAAATCTTTGGCCTGTTTTCTATTTACATTTTCTTTTAAAACTTCTAAATGCTTGTGTAACTGTTCTAATAACCATTGTTTATCTTCAAACGAAAAATTTCGTAACTTTTGTTCAAGTTCAATAATTTGAGGGGATATCATAAAATTAACTCCACTTAACATTGAGCTATATCATAATTCTAACAACAAAAAAGCACCCCCTCGCGGGAGTGCCTTTTCGTTCAGACTAGGAATTAACCATTGATAGCAGGAGCAATCAGAGCTACAGGAGCCTGTTCACCACTAGCCAAGTCTAAGGGGAAGTTATGTGCATTACGCTCGTGCATTACTTCCATACCGATACCAGCGCGGTTTAACACATCGGCCCAAGTACCGATTACACGACCTTGAGAATCGAGAATCGACTGGTTGAAGTTGAAACCGTTGAGGTTGAACGCCATGGTGCTAACACCCAT
>NZ_JAPZQJ010000342.1:0-1498 GCF_027530405.1 Microcystis sp. LE19-41.2A
TCACATAATCACAAAAATCATAGTTAAGACGATGATTAGAATGAGCGACTATGATTAGGTTATCTTTGACAATCATGAGTATTTATTGTCTTATATCACATCATGGGGTCGCTCTCTCGAAAAGAATCATAGTCCATCACACAATCACAAAAATCATAGTTAAGACGATGATTAGACTCATGATTGAATGAGCGACTATGATTAGGTTATCTTTGACAATCATGAGTATTTATTGTCTTATATCACATCATGGTGTCGCTCTCTCGAAAAGAATCATAGTCCATCACACAATCACAAAAATCATAGTTAAGACGATGAATGAACAACGCGCCCAAGCTTATGTTAATTTAATAGAACAGTTGCTCGCTTGTGCTGATGGTGAGGAACCCAATACCCTGCAAGCTAATCAGGAATTGATTGACCCCGAATTTTTGCAGATGATGGAAAACTATGCAACAGGGTTAGAATAATAAGGATACAATAACCATGCAGATTGATTTAACACAACACTTTGGGCAATATCTCAACCCTCAAGCCAGAAATATAGAAGAATATAAGGCGTTTTTAACTGTTGGGGACATTGACAACAGGCCAAGGTGTTGTTAGTGTATCCAACATGAAGGCTACCGCGCTCATTCGTCGTCGCGTCATCTTGGCCCCAGACGCATTCGCAGAAGTCACTGTCTGGCGTGTTCCCCAACCAGTTCTGCCATCGGAGCATCCTTACAAATATCGTCTCGCTTACATAGTCAACGGCAAATGTGTGTTGCGATATGATAACGAACGCGGTAAAGGCGATCACCGTCATTTCGATGGTGTGGAGTCTCTTTATGCTTTCTCTTCGCCAGACCAATTGATGGCCGACTTCAACTCTGACATTTTGAGGTGGAATTATGAACACGGTCGTTCTTGAAGTTCGCTCCTTGACTGACACCCTTGCCGATGCCGTTCAAGCGATGAAAACTGGTCGAGCAGAAAAAGAAGTTCGTATCAGTTTTGCTACCCCCGAACTTCTCTGGAAAGTTCTGACTGCCAAGCGGTGGGAACTCCTCAAAGCTATGTGCGGTGCTGGCCCCATTTCTATCCGTGAGGCGGCGAGGCGAGTACATCGGGATGTTAAAGCAGTACATGGAGATATTACGGCACTTTTAAATGTCGGTATTCTGAGCCGTGTAGCAGATGGGAGCGTAGAGTTCCCGTTTGAAGCGATCAAGGTTGAATTCATGTTGCAAGCCGTTTGATCGCCGGATTAGTAGCGATCGCGAATAAAGAGGACACATGAACCAAAAGTATTATCATTCTCAAAGGTAAGTAGGGAGGCGTTAAAAGTTGTCAGACACCCCCCTTATCAAGGGGGCTATCCCTTATAGAGATCTTTCTTAACAATTTGGTCAGTAAGGACTCTAACCCTTATCCTGACTTGATTTCAGTTTTTTCTTTGTCATTAAGGGTGTCAACAAGGAATATTACAGATTGTTAACCGAGTCTTGAAAGCCCT
>NZ_JAPZQJ010000176.1:0-1130 GCF_027530405.1 Microcystis sp. LE19-41.2A
GTCAGTCTGTAGAGCGACCATAAGACCAGAACAGAGTAAATCTGTTAAGGCAGGTGCGGAACCCCGCAAGGGAAAGAAGCAGAAACCTAAATCGTGAGGTTTGGGAATCGCCGTCCGTTTTACGGCGGCGAGGATGTCAAGACTAATCCTCTGAAACGGGGTGAAGTCTGGTTAGCCGACCTCAATCCAACTCAAGGTTCTGAACAAGCGGGCATTCGTCCCGTCATCATTTTCCAGAATGACCTTGTTTCCCAGTTCTCAACTACGATCATTGCTATTCCGCTCACCACCAACCAACGTCGCGCTGCTTTGCCTATATGCTTACTGATAGAACAAGGTAATGGTGGACTCGGCCAAGATTCTGTTGCCCTATGTTTTCAGATGAGAGTGTTGGATAAAACTCGTTTGATCCGCACACTGGGACAACTGAGTCCCGAAATAATTGCCCAATTGGAAGAAGTGGTTTTGCTAACCTTAGGATACGAGTCATAAATGTGGAATTAAATGGAATTCTTAAGCAAGCCCAAGTTACAGTTGAGGAGTTTATAGCAATTCCCATAGTTGTGAGGTACAGAGTCTTAGGTTTTGAGGAGTCAGGAGTCAGGAGTCAGGAGTCAGGAGTCAGGATTCGGGATTCAGGATTCAGGATTCGGGATTCAGGAGTTAAGATTTTGGTGTACCTCATGAGATTGGGAAACGCTATATTGATCATCTCTAGTGTCTAAATAGGGCTTGCAGCGGATAGCCTCAACACCCAAACCAAACTGCGGCCAGTAAATTAGTCAATAAAATGTCAAAAATTAAAAGTCCCTTGCGTTATCCGGGTGGTAAATCCCGGGCAATTAAGCAAATTCTGCCGCAAATTCCTGTCAATATTAGGGAATATCGAGAACCTTTTTTTGGTGGTGGTTCTGTGTTTTTTGCTGTTAAGCAACTCTTTGGACAACAAATAAAAACCTATTGGATTAATGACTTAAATTATGATTTATATTAGAACTCTTGCAAATTAATTATATGTTATAATGATTGGTTAACTAATTTTCCCAAAAAAATTAGTTAACCAGTACATTCGTCCTGAATGAAAACTTGAAGTTTAACTTTTAACTCAAAACTCTTTAGAGCTGCTTTAA
>NZ_JAPZQJ010000223.1:0-11881 GCF_027530405.1 Microcystis sp. LE19-41.2A
CCCCACACCCCACACCCCACACCCCACTTCCCACACCCCACACCCCACTTAAAAACATCTATGCTTAATCTCGTCTCCCTTCCAGAAATTCCCGCCGCTGCTTGGAAACGTCCTCTGGGCAAAGGTTGGGAAAAACCCTACAGCGTCCGCTACGCCAGCAATTTAGATGATGGTCCTTGGCATGGGATGCCTCTGGGAGGATTTGGGGCCGGTTGCATCGGACGTTCCCCCAAAGGTGACTTTAATCTCTGGCATCTGGACGGTGGTGAACACAGTTTTAATAGCCTTGCGGCCTGTCAATTTAGCATTTTTGAACAAACAGAAGACGGAAGCGCCCAAGCCTACGCTATGGCGACGGAAAGCCCCAAGGATGGAACTTTATCGCGCTGGTCGTGGTATCCTGCCGAAAAGGGAAGCTATTCGGCCCTTTATCCCCGCAGTTGGTACGAGTACAAAGATGTTTTTCAGACTCAATTAATTTGCGAACAATTCTCACCGGTTTGGGCGCATAATTATCAAGAAAGTAGTTATCCTATAGCCCTATTTGAATGGACGGCTCATAATCCCACCGATAAACCGATTACTATTAGTATTATGCTGACTTGGCAAAATACAATCGGTTGGTTTACTAACGCGATTAAATCCCCAGTGGTTAAGGTGAGAGATGATGGTAGTCCCGTCTATGAATATCAATCAAAATGGGGGGAAAGTGAGGGTAATTATAATCAATGGATTGTCGATAATTTCCGCGTTGGCTGTCTGATGCGTCGGGATTACGAAAACCCCGGGGAAGGGGATGGACAGATGGCGATTGCCAGTATTACTAATCCGAGTCTAGAGGTATTCTATCTGGGTAAATGGAACCCTGCGGGCGATGGTGGCGAAGTTTGGGACTATTTCGCCATGAATGGCTCTTTACCGGATATTGAGGACGAAACCCCCGCCGAAAAAGGGGAACAAACGGCCACGGCCATGGCGATTCGTTTTACCATTCGTCCGGGGAAAACTCGCAAAATTCCTTTTATTTTAGCTTGGGATTTACCAGTCACCGAATTTGCCCAAGGAATTAACTATTATCGTCGTTATACGGACTTTTTCGGTCGCAATGGTCAAAATGCTTGGGCGATGGTACGCACGGCTTTAAAACACGGCGATACATGGCGAGAAAATATTATTAACTGGCAAAAACCGATCCTAGAACGCAGCGATCTGGCCGATTGGTTTAAAATGGCTTTATTTAACGAATTATACCTCCTAACTGACGGCGGCACTCTCTGGACGGCAGCCACGGAACAGGATCCTATCGGTCAATTTGGGGTCTTAGAATGTATTGATTATCGTTGGTATGAAAGTCTGGATGTGCGTCTCTATGGTTCCTTTGGGTTATTGATGTTATGGCCGCGCTTAGAAAAGGCCGTCATGGAAGCTTTTTCGAGGGCAATTCCCAGCAGTGACGATACTCCTCGGATTATTGGATATAACCAAGCTAGTGCCATTCGTAAGGCCAAAAATGCCACTCCCCACGATTTAGGCGCACCCAATGAACACCCTTGGCAAAAGAGCAATTACACCAGTTATCAAGATTGTAATCTCTGGAAAGATTTAGGCAGTGATTTTGTTTTATTAGTCTATCGGGATTATTTATTAACGGGGGCTAAAGATGAGGATTTTCTGCGGGAATGTTGGCCGTCAATTGTCCTGACTTTGCAATATTTAAAAACTTTTGACCTTGATAAGGATGGGATTCCCGAAAATTCTGGCGCACCAGACCAAACCTTTGATGATTGGCGTTTACAGGGAATTAGTGCCTATTGTGGTGGTTTGTGGATAGCGGCGCTAGAAGCGACGCTTAAAATTGGCGAAATCATTGGAGAAGATACGGCAATTTTTGCCAGTTGGTTGCAGCAATCTCGCGCTATTTATCATCAGACTCTCTGGAATGGAGAATATTATAATTTAGATAGTGGCAGTGGTTCCGATGTGGTGATGACCGACCAATTATGCGGTCAATTTTATGCCCGTTTATTGGCTTTACCGGATGTGGTAGAAAATCAATACACGCAATCAGCTTTAAGTAAGATTTATCAGGCTTGTTTTCTCAAGTTTCATGGGGGAAAATTTGGGGCAGCAAATGGGTTAAAACCCGATGGTACTCCCGAAAATCCCGAGGCAACTCATCCCTTAGAAGTTTGGGTAGGAATTAATTTTGGGTTGGTGGCTTTTTTACTACAAATGGGAATGGAAAAGCAAGGATGGCAAATTACGGAAGCGGTGGTGCGACAAGTTTATGAAAATGGCCTACAATTTCGCACCCCGGAAGCAATAACATCGGTGGGAACTTTTCGCGCCTGTCATTATTTACGCGCCATGGCTATCTGGGCTATCTATGGGGTTTTGACGGAATTTCAGGGATAAAACAGGATTATCGCCATCTAACTGGTGATCTGGTTTTACCTGGTAAATCACTCTAATCCTAAATCCGGTTATTAAAAACTGATTATTTATTCTCGGTTTTGCCCTTTGCCTCTCCTGATATGTAGCCTATACTCAGGGGATTTAAGTAGTTAGGCGTTAAAAATTATCAGATGCCCCCCTTATTAAGGGTAGGGTTGATTCATGAATCAACCCTACCTTATCAAGGGGGGCAGGGGGGATCGAACCTAAAATCCATTTTTAATTTAATTATAACCAGCTACTTAGTCTAAACGCTGTAGGCTGGGGAAACCTGACTCGATCGATGAGCGTCAGCTATACCATGAAAAGAACGATTTCCCGGATTGTCTGGATACTTCTCTCGCTGGCGGCGATCGCTCTAGCGGTGTTTCTGTTCAGTCCGCGCCCCGTGGAAGAAGCCAAGGCTGACTACTGGATCATGAGTCGGTTAGCGGTCAATCAACCGGGCTATTTTCCCCTAGAGCAATCCCTCGATCCGCGATGGTATCGCCCGATCGCCCCCTGGATCGGTCGCCTGATTTTGCCAAAACCGGAGGAATATTCCGCCACACCGGGGGAAGATTGGACTTGGTTGCAGGTTTACCAAGCACCCCGGCCGGATTTAGTCGGTCAAAAAGTTCGTTTAGGTTGGCGGCAATCCCCGGCACTGGCTCGATATTTAGGACTGGTTACTAAGGATATTCGCTTCACTCCAGAGGCGATCGAGAGTGAAAAACAGGGAAATATCCTACCGACTCGCTTGAATGGTCGTTCAGGGGTCGGACCACTGCAAGCGCTGGCCGGATCGCGACCGCTCGATGATGTGGTGGTCAGCTTTCCCGATGCAGAAATCGGGGAAACGTCATTACAAGTGGAGCGAATGCCCTTGATCGTTACTGGGCGCTTTGTGGCATTGGTGAAAATTATCGGCGAAGCTCCCCCCCGAACCCCCAGCGACATCCCCAAGGTTTGCCCCGGTTCACCCCCCTGTGGGAGCGAACTTTTCCGAGTGCAACACTATAACCGCGACAGTGGACAATTCGACGGCAGCTCGGAAGTGATCCGCATTCCCCAACAACCCTTAGTTTCCGGAGGACGTTTTATCTCCACCCCCCGACAGTTAGCAGCAGCGAGCGAAGGAAAGCAGGGCTGGTATATCTACGGGGCGCGGGGACGGGATAAACTCTTTACTGTTCAAGCAATCAAACCTCGATCGCTGTTTCAACTGCAACCGACGGAAACCCTGACTGGGCTGCGATCGGGCCAAGATTACATCGCCCGCGGCACTTGGAACGATACCCCATCCCGCAAAGGAACCGCCAGTCGGGTAACAGTCCTGCTGGAGGGTGAAAAAAAATCATGGAAAGAGGGCGATAAAGGCATAGGAATTCATATTTTCGGCGGAATCGGCGGTAAAAAAGGCGAATCAATACAATTGGGAACGGTAACGGGTCATTTTTCCTATTTTCTCTACGAAGTGATTCGGGATGCCCTGACGGGAGAGCTGCAGTGGCAGCTCGATTATGATCAGGTGTACGCTCACAATCCCCAGGGGATTTTATCCGGTTATCAGAGTTGGGCGAACTATACGGGTAGTTTAGAGCGGGGATGGCTTAATTCCCGACCCCTATCCGATGCGATCGTGAAATTAGACCTATTGGAGGATTACAACTTTGGCAGGGTTTCTCTGTCCCCCCTGACAGAATTCCACAAGCAGTTAGAGATCATGATGGCTCGCTACCGGATCGGGGACGGGACCGGGGTTTCTAGTGTTACCCCCGCGACTTCCTGCGTCCAGGACTCGAATCAGGCCCTTTATATCACGATCGCTACCCTGCGCCACCAGTTTGAAACCGATCCAAAGATCGCCGCTTGGTTGACAACCCATGCCGACGATCCGGAAACCTTGCGTTTTCAACGTTTGGGACAATTGGGCGATCGTTTAGAACAAGTATTAGCTCCCCGGGGGGTGATCCGGGCCGATTGGCGGCAAAACGCCGAAATTCTCGCCGGTATCACCGATAGTCGCGGAAAAGGCTTGATTCGGGAAAATACACTGGCCAACGCTCTACTAAGCTGGCGCTCGATGTTACCGCGAGGCAGCAATGACGTGATCGGTGAGATTTTCTTGCGGTCAGGAGCTACTCTCTGGTTCCTCCGTACTAATCAGGTTGGGGGAGCGATGCCGGAGATTTTACCCCTCGCACCGACCAAGTTATTCGGGGAAATGCCGATGATCGCGCCAATGCTCCGTCGCACTTTGGGAGCGCTCGTGCTGCCCCTTACCGGTCGGGATTGGGGGGTGACGGCGATCGGATTGGGATTGTACGCTGTGATCGCCCTGACCATCGGTTTCCGGTCGGGTTTTTTACGTTGGCACTTCCCCGAACGGAGACCGTTAGAGATACTGAAAATGCTCGTCTTTTGTTTTTTCTTCCCGGCATTCTGGGAGGAATTCGTCTTTCGGGTGCTGTTAATTCCCCATCCGGAAACGGCAACTTCCACAGCTAACCTGATCCTCTCTGCTTTGGTCAGCATCACGCTTTTTACCGTCTATCATCCCCTCAATGCAATTATTTTTTACAAAAAGGGCAATCCGACTTTTTTTCAGCCTATTTTCTTGATTTTAGCGGCTTTATTGGGATTAACTTGCACCGTCGTCTATTGGCTGACTGGTTCTCTCTGGACGATCTCGGTGCTGCATTGGTTGGTGGTGGTGGTTTGGTTGCTGTTTTTGAACGGTCTATCTCGACTGACAAGGCGATCAAAGCAAGGCAGTTTTTAAATTTGCTCTCGGTCTAAAGTGGGAAAAACCGTTTAAAATTGGAAATCAACAGGGATAGGGAAGCCCTGTAACCGCACGATCATGGCTAAAATTGTCGGTGTTCATGGTATCGCGCAAGAATTTAGGGGTAGCAACACGATTTCTGCTGAGTGGTTGCCAAGTCTCAAGGATGGATTGAAACTCGCGGGAACCGAGTTAGAGTCCGATACTGATTTTCTTTGTGCGTTTTACGGAGATATTTTCCGGGGAAACCCGAAAGCGATCGGTATCCCGAACTACGATGTTAATGATATCGATTCCGATTGGGAAAAAGAATTACTTCAGTTGTGGTGGCAAGAAACGGAACGAGTGGAAAATAATCATCCCAATGCGGATAGCCTTTTGAGAGAAAAATCTACCCCGAAAATTATCCAGAGAGCTTTGTCGGGGTTAAGTGAATCTCGGTTTTTCGGTAGCATTGCCGAGAAATTGGTTATTTCTTATCTTAAGCAAGTAGGGGGCTATTTACACAATCGAAAGCTAAAACAGCAGATTCAAGAGCGAGTAATAGAATGTATCGGTGAAGATACGCGGGTACTTGTAGCTCATTCTCTCGGTTCGATCGTCTGTTACGAAACTTTATGTCAGCATCCAGAATGGCCGATTAAAGTCTTTGTCACTCTCGGTTCTCCTTTGGGGATAAGACAATTAATTTTCGATCGACTGCAACCATCCCCCCGCAATAACCTGGGGTTCTGGCCTGGAAATGTGAAAAGATGGGTGAATATCGCGGACGATGGCGATGTGGTGGCGTTGACAAAGCAACTCAACCCTTTATTTGAGGGAACTGTCGAGGATAAGCCAGTTTATAATGGTTGCAAGGCTCACGATGCCAAAAGGTATCTGACGGCGGTTGAAACTGGGGAAGCGATTCGATCGGGGTTAATCGATTGATGGGCAATGATATGGATGAAGAAATCAAGTATTATCTGATCGCTTGTGGGACAAAGGATTACAACGCATTCGAGCAATTACCCAGCGTCGAGACGGATTTAGAATTGGTGAACAGTCTGTTTACCAGTGGTTTTGGATATGAAAGAGTTCTGCCAAGTTTACACTTGAATCCCACAACTAACGATCTTAAAAAATTATTCCCTAATTGGCTTCGGGATAAAGAGCGACATGGAACGAAAAATATTCTTATTTTTTACTATTCTGGTCATGGCGAATATTGTCCAGGTGATAGACATTATCTCATACTGGAAGACACAAATAGTGACGATATACCTTCAACGGCTTTACCGACTCAAGACTTAGTTCTTCCTATTAAAAATAACCAAGTAACAATCTCTCAAGTTCTCTATATTATTGACACTTGTTACTCCCAAAGTGGTGCGGGAGATATTATACAATTCGTTAGCAATGCGATCAAACAATATGAAGCGGTTCGAGGAGCTAATATAGCTATTCATGTTATGGCAGCTTGTAGGTCAAAAGATACAGCGATCGAAGCCGTTTTATCCCGATCGCTGCAACAAGCTCTCGATGACATAAAAGCGATCGAGTTTTATTCCCACTCTGGATATGTCGATCTAGGTTTGTTGGTTCATAAAATGAACCAAAATGTTGACAGTAATCAGCGTGTTAATTATTCTGCGCTAGGAATTGAAACCCATGCTATCTTTTTTCCTACTTATCCTAAAGCTGACCAAAAATGGGAAAATCAACGATTTAATTTAATCGAAAAACTTTTCAATATTTTAAATATTAATTCCGATAATAGTTTATTTTTAATCAACTCTTTTCTGTTAGTCTATGAGGATCCCAAATCATCATCTATTTCAAACATAGAAGAGCTTAGAGAAAAACTAAAAGATTTGTCTAGTAAGCCAGTTAATCAAGAAATATGTCCTTTGATTTTATTTTCTGAATGGTGCAGGTTGAAGTTATTTAAGGATCAAAACCGAGATATTGCTGAAGATATTGATACTTGGAAAGGTGAAGCTGTTCGATATAGGGATGGTGTGCAGTTAGACACAATCAAGAAATATGCGATAGAATTGTGGGATAAATTTAATAAAAATATCGAACTAGAAGGAAGAATACAAATTGTAATCTCACCCGCAATTGATAAACATAATAATACTGGCTTACAAACAGAATATTTTCATGTAAATACGATGTTTTTTGTGGGAATAAACAATAAAATTAAGTTATGGAATATCTATAAAAAAGAACAAGGTTTTATGTTAGAAGAAATGCAAAATAGTTTCTATCAGGTAATTCCTGAAATGTTTTACTATTTACCCGATCGAGCGAGACTAGAGATTGAATTTTTCCTTCCATTTGCTTTGCTGAAACACTCCCTAGAAGATATTAAGTTTAGATGCGGTGATGGGCCATCTATCGGATACGAGTATCCTGTTTTTATTAACTCCTTCGATCGCTATTTCGATGAAGATTTCCGAGAAATACGCGACAAGATCGAGGAGATCAAGAGAGCTTTATGGGAAAATAATAGCGATCTTGACCAGAAACATTACTACATCGGAACCGAACCATCGATCGCCGATCTGGAAGAGATCGTGGAATCCCTGCCGATCGCCGTCTGGAGTCGAAACGCCAACCAACCGATGACAGATAACGATCTAAAACCCTCGGAATGGAAAAACTGGCCCGATAAGATCAAAGAATTACGCAGAAACAAGCGAAAAATCGCCCTTTTCTGGGACGATCTATACCCCAAACCCTCCCCGAGACCGAGACCTCTAAACACGAGAGTGGTGGAATCCAATGGCCAATAAACCAGTTACCGAAGCAGAAGACCTTCGCATCTATCGGGGGTTGACCCTGAGTGCCGATAGTTTACCCACACCCAAAGAACAAAGAAAACACCTCGATCGCATCCCACCGCCACCCCCTTGGCGCAGTTTTAGCCTGTCCCCGGAAGCATGGACAAAATCGCAGAAAATACCGCCCGAACAGGGAAAAATCGACCCTAGGGCTTTAGGATTCGTCGCGGATAAGAAAGCGGTGGAATTGGTGAATGCTGCCCTCTGTTTGCGTCGTCCCCTACTGATTGAGGGCAACCCCGGCGCCGGCAAGACTTCCCTGGCCTACGCAGTCGCCCTGGAATTGGGATTACCCGGCCCCTACCGTTGGTCGATCGTTTCCCGCACCACCCTTAAAGAGGGTCTTTATGCCTACGATGCGATCGGACGGTTACAGGAAGCTTCCCTACAAAGACAGAAAGTGGGAGAGGGGGGAGAGTACGAGGAGCCGGATATCGGCAGCTATCTAAGATTAGGCCCCATGGGGATGGCTTTTTATCGATCCCGTCCAGGACGACCGGCGGTGCTGCTAATTGATGAGATCGATAAAAGCGACATCGATATGCCTAACGATCTCCTCCATATTTTCGAGGAGGGATTTTTTGAGATCCCAGAATTGACACGATTAAAAACCGGCGACCAATCCGTTCTTCCCTATCGCGGTCAACAGGATGACAGCGAGGAGAAAATCCCGATCGATCGAGGTTGTGTGTCTTGTCAGGAGTTCCCCCTAGTATTCATGACCAGTAACGAGGCCCGGGAGTTTCCCCCCGCTTTCCTGCGTCGATGTTTGCGTTTAAGACTCGAACAACCCGACAACGAGGATGATTTCTATCGGATACTAGAGCAACGTTTCCCACCGGAGAGCCTAAATCAATTGGACGAACCGGCCAGAAATCTGATCCGGGAATTTCTCGATCGAATCAAACGCAAAGACAAACTAGCCACCGATCAACTGCTCAACGCGGTCTATCTGTTACTACAGGGAAACGACCTCACCGACCCCGATCGCCAATCGCTGCTAGACACCATCTTTAAATCCTTGCAAGGGTAGGGGGAGAGATGGAAGGGAAAAAAGCTATCTGGTGGGAAGACGAGAGGGAAATGGCAGAACTGATCTGGTGCGCTGCTTACCTCGATCGAATTATCGCGCCTTGGTCGATCGAGCAGCCCGAACAGTCGGAAGCAACCTCATCTAATGATCAGGAGGATAACCGGTCATCCGGCAGCGGTGAAAAAACCCCTCCCCCCGGAGCGATCGAGCCAACGATTCCCGTTGCCTATCCCGAAAACATCGATCGCCCGATGCAGACCTCCCAGAAGCGCGATTCGGTCGAGAGCGATCGTTCTTCTCCCGTTCGCGTCCCCGATCCCTTTCCAATACCCGAACCCACCGCCATCAGTAAGGCAATTCTCCCCCTAGCGCGTCGCGTGCCTGGATTACGGGCCGACGAGTTGGATATCGAGGTTACAGTGGAACGGACGGCCGAAGCGGGGGGATTACCGATGCTCGCTTTCCGTCCCCCCCTAGAACGTTGGTTAGAGGTTCACCTGTTGATCGATCGCTCTCCCCCGATGGAATTTTGGGGAGATCTAGCGGGGGGAATGACCACTCTCTTCCGTTGGCAAGGCTTTTTTAGGGACGTGCGGGTTTGGTGGTTCGAGACCGGTGAAAATGAAGCTCGTTTGCTTTCCGGTGCGGGGCAAATCGAACGGAACCCTCGCAGTCTGGTTGCACCCTCTGGAAACCGACTTTTTATTGTCCTAACCGATACTTTGGGGAAAGCTTGGCGATCGAGGTCTGCCTTCGCCACCCTAGCGGATCTGGGAAAAGAACACCCCGTCACCATTGCTCACATTTTCCCGCAGGAGCTATGGCAACGAACCGCTTTAGAGGGAGCGATCCTCCGGCCTTTGATCGCACCGGGTCCCGCTTCTGCCAATGCAACACTGCAAGTGGGGGAAAGACTCCGCACGAAGCAGATTCTCTATCGGTTCCCCATTTTCAATCTATCCCCCGCTCACTTTGCAACCTGGGCGAAATTTATCGCTGGGAGCGGTGGTAATTCCATTCAGGGGGTTTTAATGGGAGCAACCACTGCGGGGGTGAATATGGGTGAAACCGGAGAAGAAGAGGCAGCCGCTCCGGAAGCGGAACCCCCGGAAGAGTTATTGAGAGGCTTTTTAATCGATGCCAGTCCCTTGGCCCGAGAACTGGCTAAAGTGCTGGCGGCCGTTCCCCTGATTCCTCCGGTGATGCGATTGGCACAGCGGCGATTTTTACCCGATAGTAAACATTGGCATCTAGCGGAGGTCTTTTTTAGCGGACTGGTCGAAAAATCTACCTTTAGTCCGGAGGGAGCGACGGTTCCGGATGCTTGGTACGATTTTTACCCCGGCATTCGTCAGCTACTGTTGGCAGATAGTGCCGCTAGACGCACGATCGATATTTGGCGCAGCATCGGCGATTATATTCGCGACCATTACGGCGAATTTCGCGATTTTTCGGCTCTAATCCCCAATCCACAGGGTTCTCTAGAGGATGCAGTCAGCGATCGCTCTCTCTATTTCGCTGAGGTGGACGCGGCTGTTCTCCGCACTTGGGGGGGAGAGTACGCCGATATCGCCCAAAACATCGAGGAGAGAGTGAGGCAGCGAAAACAGGAAATCTTGACCCCCGAAAAACTCCTAAAATTCACCTTCGAGACCCTATACGTCGATAAACGGGGAAAAATTACCAAAACAGAATCTCTGGAGGCCTACTACTACGAGGAACCCCTAGGCAAGGGAATCGAACCCCTAACCATGGTTGCTATCCCGGGGGGAACTTTCCTGATGGGTTCACCGGGAGAAAAGGACGATAAGAAGTCTGAAAAACCCCAACACCCCGTGAGCGTCAGTGCCTTCTATCTGAGCCAGACTCCGATTACCCGGGCGCAATGGCGGTTCGTGGCCCACCTACCGAGGGAGGGAAAAGACCTCGATCCAGATCCCGCGCACTTTAAGGAAAGTGATAATAACCCCGTCGAGCGCGTGAGTTGGTACGATGCGATCGAATTCTGCGCCCGTCTGTCCCGTCACACGGGAAAAAATTACCGTTTACCGAGCGAGGCCGAGTGGGAATATGCTTGTAGAGCGGGAACAACCACTCCCTTCCACTTTGGCGAGACGATCACGGCAGAACTGGCGAATTACAATAGTTCAAGGGTCTATCAACAAGAAAAGGCGAAAAAATCCCCACAGAAAACCACCCCCGTCCGCTCCTATCCTCCCAACGCCTTCGGGCTGTACGATATGCACGGGAATGTTTGGGAGTGGTGTTTAGATCCGTGGCACAGAGATTATCAAGACGCACCGCCCACAGACGGGAGCGTTTGGGACGAAAAAAATATTGATAATCGTTATGAAAACTTATTAAGTAGTACAAATAAATTCTTGACAGATGACCGGGATTGTGTATTGCGGGGCGGTTCTTGGTTCAACCTTATGTTTCTCTGCCGTTCTGCTTTCCGCCACAGCCTCCACCGCCGCGGCATCAACTACGGCTACGGTTTTCGGGTGGTGTGCGGTGCTGGGAGGACTTTGTAACCCTTTTCCCCTTTTTTTCCCTTTTTTCCCTCATTCCCTTTTCTGGAATTTTTTTGGGCAGGCTATAGTACAAGCGTATTAGTTTAGGGGTGGTCAATTACCTGGGGGGGTTTGATCCCCCCTGCCCCCCTTGATAAGCTATCCATTAGTCGGATCTTTCTTAACAAAAAGAGAAGAAACTTAAAAAAAGGGGAAACGATTGATAGGTATAGTTTTGAAAGAAGGAATTAAGGTGGAGGTAAGCAAAAAAATGGAGAAATGGGCA
>NZ_JAPZQJ010000195.1:0-8383 GCF_027530405.1 Microcystis sp. LE19-41.2A
CCAAGCTTTTCTGGTCGGAACCCCCTAAGCCGAGTTTTCAAGGTGCTGCGCCGTCCACTTGGTTTTCGAGACTGGCCTTTTAATTCTAACGTAAAGCCAACCTAGAACGGCGGGGTTTCAGACCCAAAATTTCCGATGAAAATGTGCGGAATCTCGCTATATAATGTGTGGTCACCTCCATCTATAATATTGCTGCTTATGTACCCGTGGATATACTAGGACAAAATCCTTATTTACTACTCCATACCGAGAAGGGACAGCGTTTTTTCCCTCTCGTGGGGAGCCCTTACTGGACAATCGGACGGAGCAAAGATAACGCTATCGTGATTAAAGATCAGTGTATCTCTCGCAATCACGCTATTTTACAATCCACGGAAACAGGAGATTTTTATCTGATCGATCTCGGTAGTCGCAATGGAACTTTTGTTAATGGCAGAAGGGTAGCTATTCCCGTGACTATCCATGACAAAGATCGGATCACCTTTGGCAAAACCGAAGTGCAGTTCTATCGTCCTACTCCCACTAATATAGGCAAGCAACCGCACAATTTAGAATTGGATCCCCCCACCTCCACCGTCCATGAACGTCGCTTAACATCGGTGATGGTGGTGGATATACGAAATTTTACGGCTTTAACGAGGCAATTAGACGAAAAAGTGCTTTCTTCTCTGATTGGCAATTGGTTTCGCCATGCCGGGAGTATTATCCGCAGTTCCGGCAGTTGGGTAGATAAATATATTGGTGATGCGATCATGGCCATCTGGTTTCACGGCCAACAGGAAGTCAATCAAGACGATATATTGCAAATTTTTCAAGCAATTACGCAAATATACAGGATGACCCGCGCCTTAAGCGAAGAATATCCCTTACCCTTTAAATTACGCATCGGTGCGGGAGTGAATACTGGTTATGCCATGGTGGGCAATACTGGCAGCGGTGAACATCCAGATTATACGGCGATCGGCGATACGGTCAACGCCGCTTTTCGTTTAGAGTCGGCTACTAAAGAAATGGGTAGGGATTTAGCCATCGGAGCAACTACCTACAGTTATCTCATCGGTTTACCCCATCTCCACCAAGCTTTTAATCAACATACCCTCAGTCTGAAAGGATACGACGATAACACTATTACCTACGGAACCACTTTTGATCACTTGGATCGTTTCCTCGATGCCAACAGTAGTGAGGAGATGACCGGAATTACAGGAGTTGCCAACAGTGTCGGTTTTCAGGATTTCAATTAAATGAGCGGTTGGGAGACGTTTCAGTGATCAGTGATCAGTAATCAGTGAAAAGACAGTAGGAAACTTCTATTTAGGGTCTGCTGAAAAAGTTTTTCCTGGGGGCAGGGTGTGGCCCCCCCAACCCCCCCGACATCGGGGGGGCAGGTGGGGTGTGGGGTTTTACCGGTTTTGAGGTGGCCAATTACCTAATTTTCAGGGAAAAAGTACCTGAATTTTCCCCCTGATCACTCCCATGCCGGGTACTTTTTGATTGACAAAAAGTCTAAAAGTCTTACCCAACAAGGTTTTTAGATTTATTCAGCCAACCCTATTTAGGGTCTGCTGAAAAAGTTTGTTGGTGGGGGCAGGGTGTGGGGTGTAGGGTGTAGGGTGTAGGGTTTTACCGATTTTGAGGTAATCAGTTACCTAATTTTCAGGGAAAAAGTACCTGAATTTTACCCCCGATCACTCCAATGGCTGGCACTTTTTGAGGGGAAAAAAGTCTAAAAGTCTTACCCAACAAGGTTTTTAGATTTATTCAGCCAACCCTATTTAATACTGTACACTTAAAACTCAAATCTGATGACTGATAACTGATAACTGACCTACTCCTCGGTGGCAGCGAGAACTAAATCTTCCTCCTCCAAGGCGGGAGGAACTTCGATTTCTGCGACTACTTCCGAGACAGTGCGGCCTTCCGCTTCCGCTAGACGTTTTTCTCGGTATTTAATCGCCATTTCTTCCGCTTTTTCAAACACTAACGGGCGATTTTTCAGCATATCTCCCGGTTCGGGTTCTAATTGTTTAGTCGAGAGGGAAATGCGACCTCTTTCGGCATCGAGATCGATAATCATCACTTTTAACTCATCATTGACATTGAAAACCGTGTGGGGGGTGTCGATGTGATCGTGAGAGATTTCGGAAATATGCAGTAAACCACTGACTCCACCAATATCGATGAAAGCACCGTAGGGCTTGATTCCGCGCACGGAACCGATTACCACCTGTCCCACGGCTAAACCGTTCATCTTGCGTTCCACTAAAGCGCGACGATGACTTAAAACCAGACGGTTGCGATCCTCATCCACTTCTAAAAACTTTAAGGGCAATTCCTGACCGACTAGATCCTCTTTCGCTTCTCTGGTGCTAATGTGAGAACCGGGGATAAAGCCACGGAGACCTTCAATTCTGACTAATGCCCCACCACGGTTAGTGGCGAAAACATTCGAGCGCACGGTAGCATCTTCTTTTTGCAATTGACGCACCCGTTCCCAAGCGCGCATATATTCAATGCGACGGATCGACAGGGTTAGCTGTCCATCTTCATTCTCGTCGGTAAGAATGAAAAATTCCCTGGTTTCGTTGGGTTGTAAAACTTCTTCGGGATTATCGACGCGGTTGATCGACATCTCCTGCACGGGGATAAAAGCGGCGGTTTTAGCACCGATATCGATGAGCGCTCCCCGGGGTTCCATGCTGAAAACAGTCCCAGCGACAACATCTCCCGGACTGAAATGATAATCGTATTTGTCTAGAAGGGCGGCAAAATCTTCATGGGTAAAGCCTATGTTTTTGTTTGCAGTTTTTTGGGTGGTCATGTACGTTGTTTGGGCCTCGGAATTTCCGTAGGTTTTTCCTCCTATGTGATGTACAGTTTCTAAATCAAGGAGATGCCTCCCAATTTAGTTTCTAGGCAGGGCCTAGGGGATGAACTGCCGCATCCGGCTTTCCTGGAGGCAATCCGCCTCAAGAATGACTTTTAAGAATCTAACCAGAGCTTGGGCTTTAAATAGCACAAGGGATCCTAATTATAACTGAATCGGGAACTATTTAGGGTTTGCTGAATAAATCTAAAAACATTGTTCGATAAGACTTTTAGACCTTTTTGAAATCCAAAAGTACCGCCTATTGGAGTGATCGGGGGGAAAATCCCTGGACTTTTTCCCTGAAAATTAGGTAATTGACCCCCTGAAAATGGGTAAAACCCTACACCCTACACCCTACACCCCACACCCTGCCCCCAGGAAAAACTTTTTGCCGCAAACCCTATTTAAGATGAGGTGATCACGCTGGCTTCTTCCACTTGAGACCAAGAAGGATGAGCGCGTTCGATTTCGGAGGATTGCAGCAGCGCTAAAGCGGCGATAAAGTCTCTAATTCCCTGAAAATTGCCGTAAACCGAAGCAAAGCGCACATAGGCCACTTCCGATTCTTGCCGGAGATATTCCAGGACTAATTGACCGATTTCCTGACTTGTTACCTCCCGTTTTGAGTCTTGCTGCAAACGGGATTCGATATCATTGACGATCGCCTCTAATCTTGAGGGGGGAATGCCGGTTTTTTCGCAGGCGCGGACGATACCCCGCAGCAGTTTGCAGCGATCAAAAGATTCCCGTTTACCATCTTTTTTAATCACCGTGATCGGCACGAATTCGATGCGCTCGTAGGTGGTGAACCGATATTTACACTGTAAGCATTCACGACGACGACGAATGCTCTGACCGTTTTCGGAGGAGCGGGACTCTAAAACGCGACTATCGGTATGCTGACAATTAGGACACTGCATAGGAGGCGCTCGGTGAGGGGAACCTTTAATTTAAGCCTTTAAATACGAAAACCAGAGCCGCTAACCTGCTTTTGACAAGCGGGCGGCTCAGGGAAGAAAATTATTAACCTAAACGGAGTTAAGAAATTTACTTTTGAATCCGGGGAGGTTCCCGGAAGGCGATGGCGAAGAAAATTACCGACAAAGCCATAGTTAAAACCAAAATGTAAGCGACGCTTTCCATGGTTGGACATCCTACAAGACTGCTATAACAATCCTATAGTATCAGGAAATGAGCTTTTCGGCCCGTCTGGGGATGTAATCTATATCCCCAGAATCAGTGGCCGCCTATTTAACGCTAACTTTTGCCCCAGCATCTTCCAGTTTTTTCTTGATGGCGGCGGCATCATCTTTGTTAGTGCCTTCTTTAACCGCTTTGGGAGCGGCTTCTACCAGGTCTTTCGCTTCTTTGAGTCCTAAACCGGTCAATTCGCGTACCACCTTAAGGATAGCAATTTTCTTGTCGGCGGGAACTTCTTCGAGAACGACGTTAAATTCGGTTTGTTCTTCCACCGCTTCAGCAGCAGCCGCAGGAGCAGCCCCGGGGGCAGCCATAATTATGCCACCAGTCGGAGCGGCGGCACTAACTCCAAAGGTTTCTTCGATACCTTTGACTAATTCCGCAGCTTCTAAGAGGGTCAGGGTTTTGAGTTTTTCTAAGATTTCAGCTACAGCAGACATGGGTTAGACTCCTAATTGTTTGTAAGTGATTGATTGGCGCGGTGTCAAGCCGCTTCTTTTTCTTCTTGACGGGCCACGGCATCGACGGCACGGGCCAAAGATGCGGGAACTTCGTTGATACTGCGGGCCAGTTTGGCAGCAATGGCGTTGATTGCTCCAGCGGCCTGAGCGATTAACTGTTCTTTCGACGGTAAATCGGCGATCGCTTTGATCTGATCTTCTGTTAACAGTTGACCTTTTGTCCCTTCTTTGAGGACACCGCCGCGCAATTCGGTTTTTTTGCTTTCTTTTTTGAACTCTTGATAGGCCTTGAAAGCTCCACCGATATCCTCTTTTACGAGCAGAAAGGCGGATGTTCCCGATAAAAGGCTTTTCATCGGTTCCCAGCCACTATCTTCAGCGATCGCCAAGCCCATCAAAGTATTTTTGGTGACTTTACAAATCGTTCCCGTGGGGCGCAATTTGCGGCGTAGATTGCTGATTTCGGCGACGGTTAAACCTTGATAGTCGATGACCATCGTTAATTGAGCTTCCCTCAGGGAGGTTTTTAATTCTTCTAGAATTACTCCCTTGCTTTCTCTGCTTCTCCCCATCCCTTGTTCACCTCCTGTATGCGGGGGACCGGTCCACAGACAGGCGCAAAAATAACCCCTTGTAGCGCCGGGGTTGAGTGGAGAGAATCCAGTTCAGGCACGACCAAGACAGAAAATATCTCTCTTTAGTCTTTTTGGCTGCTGTTTTCTCGCTTTGACCTCGGCAGGGTATTTAAGCTGTTTCGCACCTGCTGTCTTTGGCTTAAGCCAGTCCCTCATCATAACATTATTGCGGGATTTATGTCAAGCCCTGGGAAGGAACGAGCAGGGCGATCGCATTTAAGACTGAATCCCTTGAGTATAGGCTACTTAGGGTTTGCTGAATAATGGTAAAACCCTTTTAAAATAAGGCTTTTGACCTGTTAAAGTCCGATGTTAGTGCAAGAAAATAGGATTGGGACTTTCAAAAACCTTGCATTATCCTTCTTGTAGTACATGGCTTGGTACAAAAAAACAATGGCAACAAAGCCCGAAACTCCTGACTCCTGACTCCTGACTCCTACCCCCAGGAAAAACTTTTTCAGCAGACCCTACTTAGGGTTTGCTGAATAAATCTAAAAAACTTGTTGGGTAAGACTTTTAGACTTTTTGTCAATCAAAAAGTACCAAGTATGGGAGTGATCAGGGGGAAAATTCCTGGACTTTTTCCCTAAAAATTAGGTAATTGGCCACCTCAAAACCGGTAAAACCCCACACCCCACACCCCACACCCCACACCCTGCCCCCACCGAAAAACTTTTTCAGCAGACCCTACTTATCAGGACAGGCACTCATGCAAGAGGCAAAAGGGGGAATAATACTAAATCCGTTGAGTGTAGGCTACATATCAGGACAGGCAATGGGCAATAGGCAATAGGCAAAAGAGGGAATAAATAATCAGTTTTTAATAACTGGATTTAGTATAAATAATCGGTCTTTAATAACTGGATTTAGGCTCACTGCTTACTGCTCACTATCGCCTATTCCCCGCTCTCGACAATTATTTTAAATGCCTAAAAGTTTAGCCTGAAAAAATATTACTTATCTTGATTCTTCCTGACTGAGATGACGTAGTTTATCCCGAAAATAGCCAAAGCTGGGCGATCGATTAATATCCACATTCATCTGAGGAGAAATATTTTCTGCCCAGACTGTTTTCTCTTGACCCACAGAAGCGCCACCTAACTTAGATAATTGTTTCGCTCCACCTCTGTATATAGCATCTGCCAGTTTTTCCCAAGTACCACAGATACTATCATTAATATAGGAATCCAAGATAGCACTTTTGGCCTGGGGATAAGCAATTTTTATGGCATTAATATCACCTAAATACCAAGCTTCTCCTTCTTCAACAGCAATACAGAAGTAAATTTGGGATTGGATAGCAGATTTTTCCAGACAATTGCTTAATTATTGTCGAAATTCTCGAAAACATCGATTATCCAGATCGCAAACCACGATCAGTACAGCAGCATAATTATCAGGGTAACTAGAAAAAGTTTTATCATATCCTTGAATCAGTTTAGGTAGTCGATCGAGAAGAATCCGTTTGCTAGGATCGGAAACAGACTGTAAGTCTCTGGGAAGATGACCACTGCCTTTATAGGAATGAACCCTAAATGTATGACCTGCATTCATGTCAATAATCCTAGGAATTAGAATATCAAGTGCTTTTTTTCCCGACAAATCCTCGACCAAAATTTCAAAGTGCATAACCTTATCTCTCATCTAAGTAATCACTATACCAAAGACTACCAAGGGGCAATCCTTCTGAGACGAGATTCTTGATTAAGGGATTGTCACTGGCCCGTTTAATCCGAGAAAACCCGTCATCACCTTTTTCCAGAATCCAAACTTCTTCCGGCTGGAGAGCATCAACAAAATAAGGTTGATGGGTGGTGATAAAAATTTGAGAACGTCCTCTCTGTCCTGTGGCGTGTTTTCTAAATTCTTGAGCCAAGGTTTCTAATAGTTTATGGTATCAGCCGTTTTCTGGCTCTTCAATACAGATAAATGGCGGTGGGGAAGGGTCTTCTAACAGTAAGAGATAGGCGAATACTTTTAAAGTACCATCGGACATTTGCTGTACATAAAATGGGTCTTGGAATCCCCGATCATTAAATTTTAATAGTAGTCGATTATCGGGACTTTTTTCGGTACTAATTTTTTCTATACCCGGTATCTTACGAGAAATACTATTAAGTATATTCTGAAATTTCTTGGAATGCTCTCTTTCCATAAACTGCACCACATTACCGAGATTATCTCCATGAATATTCAGATGTTTCTGGGGTCCGGCTAGGGGCAAACTTCTGGCCGCATCGGGAGTAAAATAGCTGAGATACCATCCCTCAATAAATCTCCGAAATAGGGAAATTCTCGGATGCTGTTTGAGAGAACCTAACGTAGCAATTCCTAGTTTCCGCTTATCATTCAGTTCCACTAACTCCCCCCCATCCTCATAATCTCCTCGTTTAATTTTTTCTATTAACTTAAGTAAATCAAAATGGTCTTGACCTTCTTCTACTTGTTTCCCTTCTTCTTCTCCTTTCCAGACGATTCCTTTCCCCTCATCGAGGAGTAAAAATGAAAAAGGCCATCCGGTCTTTTGACCTTTTCTTCTCTGTCTGAGTCTTTCTTTTTTTACATAAGGTCTATTATCGGTATCTAGATCAATAGCTAATTCATAGGTAATTGGTCGGGAATTGTAATCTTCTTTGTAATAAATCTGAAATTCAATGCTTCCTTCCTGACCCTGGGAACGAAGACGCTCAAACCCGCCCCGACCTCGCACATCACAAGCTTCTTCTACTCCTCCTTTAAGACAATCAGATAAAAAACCGAACGCATCAAAAAGTGTGCTTTTTCCCACACCATTTTTGCCGATAACGGCCGTCATCGGTGTCAGAGAATCTCGATTTTGAGTATTCCATAACTTGCCCAGAGTTATATCCTTGAGCGCTCGATAATTTTTAATCCTCAATCCCTCAATTCCGGCCATTATTTAGTCCCGTTTCTCATTACTAAAGTAATCTGAGCAATTTCTCCCCGGAGAATATATAGTATAGACTGATTCTAGAGCGGTTATTAATAGAGTTCTTGCCTAATTAATTTTTGAGAGTTCAAAAATGAGAAAAATAGGCATAAAATTGCATAAAATCCGGCTCTTCGGGACTTGGTATGGTTCGATATGGGGGCATAAATCGACTAAATCCTTATCTGGCAAGAGATTTAATTGATTAGTTCGCTCTAGATCGCAAACAATTGACAAAAATCGCGGTAATGTCTGTCTCTATAAGGGT
>NZ_JAPZQJ010000435.1:0-17095 GCF_027530405.1 Microcystis sp. LE19-41.2A
AGGCCGAATTTGAATTCTTTTCTGAACAAAACCCCCTACTATCTGTTGTCAAGGTTCAGTTTTTAGCTTGGTTATCGCTTTTTCCATTGTAGCTTAAAGCCGTCCTAAAAGGACGGGGTTTTAACCCAAATTTTCGATAAACAGCGATCGATCACTTGTTTTAATACTAGAGCCGTCCAATCGATATCGGCCGCGCTGGTGTCCCTTCCCAGGGTTAAACGAATTCCCGCTAATGCTTCTCGATCGCTGTAGCCCATAGCTTTTAAAATTGGACTAGGGGAAAGTTTGCCACTATGACAGGCGGCTCCGGAACTAATGCCGATTCCTGCTAAATTAAGCTGACGAACTAGCTGTTTTCCCGTGATGTGACTGTTATCGTCCGGACGGACAATAAAGCTGACGTGGTGGGGTAAACGATAGAATCGGTCTCCCGTGGGCAGCAGATAAGGATAATCGGCTAAGAGGTCAAATAATCGATCTCGCAAGGCCATTAAACGCATTTTTTCGCTAATTAAATCTTTTTGGGCTAATTCGGCCGCTAAACCGAAAGCAGCGATCGCTGGCACAGATTGGGTTCCCGATCGCAGACCTTTTTCCTGACCACCGCCCCGCAGTAATGGTAAAATATCGACACCCGCTCTGATGTATAAAGCTCCCGATCCTTGCATTCCATAAATTTTATGGCTAGAAAGAGATAATAAATCTACGGGCAGTTTCCGCACATCAATATCGCATCTTGCCGCCACCTGCACCGCATCGGTGTGAAAAAGAACACCCCTTTCTCTGGCAATGCTGCCCAATTCTTCAATCGGTTGTAGGGTTCCCACCTCACTTTGTCCGTAAATAATGGAAATTAAGACCGTATCGCTTTGAATTGCGGCTTTTAGGTCTAAAGGATTCACCCTACCTTGACGATTGACGGGAAGACGAGTAATTTGCCAACCTTGCTGCTCTAATTGTTTACAGGGTTCAGCGATCGCCGAATGTTCCACACTAGAAATAATTATATGACGGGGGCGGTTATACTGTTGAGCAACCCCGATAATCGCTAAATTATCGGCTTCTGTGCCGCCAGAAGTGAAGATAATCTGGTCTGGATTGGCATTAATTAACCCTGCTACCTGTTCTCTAGCCATTTCGATGACTGTCGCCGTATCCTGTCCCCAACTGTGTAAACTGGAGGGATTACCCCAATGATGCCGCAGAATAGTGGCAACCCGATCGATTACTTGGGGATGAGTGGGGGTAGTGGCACTATAGTCAAGATAAATTTGCATTATTTTACAATCTGAGAAATGAGAGCCAAGGACAAGCAGCTATTTTCAGTTTAGCGGCTTAGGTTTAACACTCGATCGATTGTCGGGGCAGTTAAATCTTCCCCTGTCAAAAAACAGAGATGCCGGTTAAAGCATCCCCACAGAGTCGATTTTACCTCTCTTGTGTCAATCTCGGCAGCAGACCAGCAAAAGTCATCCCAAAGACAGAGCAAATATCGTCAACAATCAAAGTCATAAAACCGTTCTAAAAGCCTAGTAAACCCGAAAGATAGTCAGGAACGGGGAAACTTTGAGCCATCTTAAAATGAAATGAAAACAGATAAAACGCTGTAGAATAATTGAAGGTTATTTAAGAGATTTTTTCGGCTCTTTCCTGAATCCCAGACAGCCAGTTTTTGATCAGAGTCTGGGATAGGTGCGACAGTAAGGATTAAAAGTATCGTGATCAAGACAAACGATCAAATAGGCACAGATGACTAACTCCCACTATTGACAATATCCCTAAGCATCTAATCAAGGGGAAACATCGATCGATAATAATATGCTTTTGCTCTTGGCAAGTTCCAAAGCATAACAGAGATTGTCTCAAGCTGGTCGCGTCGCTAATACTTGCGGCGATTTTTCAGTCATCGGTAAACATTAACCAGTAATCAGTGAACGGCAAACTCAAATCTGATAACTGAGTCAAGATAGCTAAAAAACCACCATCGCCCCACCATGCGTTTCAGACAAATTTTTATGCTTTTATGACATGGCTGACAATATTTTGTAACAATCTATACTATCTTTCCCGTTGAAGACTGTAAATTTAAGTTAATTGCTTCGGTGATAACCCTGAAATAAAGTGATCTTTCTAGCCCAGATGACTAAAACCCCCCCCTATCTATCTATCGACTCCTCAAAACTGTTATGCTTCTAGAAAAAATCTCTTAGACAAAAACTACTGCTAAATCTCCCCAGATGGAGAAGCAAAAGCGATTGAGAGATAAAAAATAGTTAAAGCCTCCTTACTGAATCAACAGTTACTTTCAAGAAATTTTCTCGGTTATCACCGCGGTCAGTTAGGGGAAGTAATGAGAATTTTTCACCGTTTCATCACCTTTGTTTAGTTTCTAATCACGATTTTTTAGTCCATGAGTAAACTTTCCAGACGTAGATTTATCTTCACTGCCGGGGCAACTGCCGTAGGAACAGCAATTCTCCACGGTTGCGCCACTCCCAATAATACCGCGACCAGTCCCTCCCCGGCCGGCAGTCCTGCCGCTTCCCCCGTTGCCGGTGGAGAAACTCCCGAAGTAACCACCGCTAAACTAGGTTTTATTGCCCTCACCGACGCTGCCCCCTTAATTATCGCCAAGGAAAAAGGTTTATTCGCTAAACACGGGATGCCCGATGTGCAAGTGATGAAACAAGCCTCTTGGGCTGCAACCCGGGATAACCTCGAATTAGGTTCTGCGGGAAACGGTATCGACGGGTCCCACATCCTCAGCCCCATGCCCTACCTAATGACCTTGGGCAAAATTACCAAACAGCCCGTACCGATGTATATTCTGGCGCGTTTGAATACCAACGGTCAGGCGATATCGATCTCCAAATCCCACGCAGATTTAAAACTCGACCTCGACAGTTCTAAACTCAAAGAAACCCTCACCAAAGCGAAATCTGCCGGCAAAGAAATGAAAGCTGCCGTCACCTTTCCGGGGGGCAACCACGACCTGTTCATGCGTTACTGGCTATCTGCGGGCGGCATCGATCCCAATAATGACATCTCCCTCATCGTCGTTCCCCCGCCGCAGATGGTGGCCAATATGAAAGTCGGCACCATGGACGCGTTCTGTGTCGGCGAACCGTGGAACGCCCAAATCGTCTCCAAAGGCCTCGGGTACACTGCCCTGATCACTGGAGAATTCTGGAAGGATCACCCCGAAAAAGCTTTCGCTTTACGCGCCGATTGGGTGGATAAAAATCCCAAAGCGGCAAAAGCTTTAACCATGGCTGTTCTGGAAGCGCAACAATGGTGCAATGATCCCGCTAATGTTAAGGAAATGTGCGAGATTATTTCAGGACGGGAATGGCTGAAAATTGACCCCGCCGATATCTTGGGAAGAATGCAAGGTAATATCGATTTCGGTGATGGTCGCAAAATCGAAAATAGCCCCGTAGCCATGAAATTCTGGGCTGATAACGCTTCCTATCCCTACAAGAGTCATGATACTTGGTTTGTGACTGAAGACATCCGTTGGGGCTATATTCCCGCCGATACAGACATCAAAGCTTTAGTTGATAAAGTTAACCGGGAAGATATCTGGAGGGAAGCCGCTAAAGCCCTCAATGTTCCGGCTGATCAAATTCCCACCTCTACCTCTCGCGGTGTGGAAACTTTCTTTGATGGCGTTACTTTTGACCCCGAAAATCCCCAAGCCTACCTCGATTCCCTCAAGATCAAGAAGATTTAAATCAGTGATCACTAATCAGTAATCAGTAACCCGTCAACAGTTAAAGATGATTTGCTGATAACTGGTAATTAATAACTGATAACTGAAATTCTTGCGGAGCAAGCCAAGATAAAAGCTGATCACTGAACCACTGAACCACTGAACCACTCATAACTCAACCACTGATAACTCAACCACTGATAACTGATAACTGATTATGGCTGTTTCTATTTCTCGTCGTTCTCAAGGTCAAAAATGGTTAAAAGACCTGCAAAAAAAATTACCCAAACTAGCAACTTCGGCGATTGCTTTATTAATTTTCCTCGTCATCTGGCAAATACTCTGTTTTAGTCCCGATGCCCCCCTTCCTAGTCCCACCAAAGTGGTTAGCGATACCTGGGAATTAATTATCAATCCCTTTTTCAATAATGGTGGCACGGATGTGGGGTTATTCTGGCAAATTTTCGCTAGTTTACAACGGGTGGCCGTCGGTTTTACCCTTGCCGCTATTGTCGGCATCGCCGTAGGAATTTTAATCGGTAGCAGCGCCCTAATTTATGATGCGATCGATCCGATTTTTCAAATCCTGCGTACCGTTCCCCCCCTAGCTTGGCTACCCATCTCCCTAGCGGCTTTTCGTAATAACGAACCTAGTGCCATATTTGTAATTTTTATTACAGCAATTTGGCCAATTATTATTAACACGGCCGTGGGAGTACAGCAGGTTCCCCAAGACTATAAAAACGTCTCTAGAGTGCTAAAATTATCCAAAGTTGAATACTTTTTCAACATTCTTTTTCCCGCTACTGTTCCCTACGTTTTCACGGGATTAAGAATCGGTATCGGTTTATCTTGGTTGGCGATTGTAGCGGCGGAAATGCTGATCGGTGGCGTGGGAATTGGCTTCTTTATCTGGGATGCTTGGAATAGTTCCATGATCAGTGAAATTATCCTCGCTCTGATTTATGTGGGTATTGTTGGTTTCCTACTCGATCGCCTCATGGCCTACATCGCTAAATTAGTTGTACCCGAAGAAAATAAATAGGGTTTGCGGCAAAAAGTTTTTCGGTGGGGGCAGGGTGTGGGGTGTGGGGTGTGGGGAGCTTTTTAAGTAAACAGTAAACAGTAAACTAAAAACTCACATCTGATAACTGACAACTGATAACTGATAACTGATAACTGATAACTGATAACTGATAACTGATAACTGATAACTGAAAATGTCTGCATTTATTGAAGTCGATCACATTGATAAGGTTTTCCCTCTGCCCGATGGCCGTCAATATATCGCCCTAAAAAATATCGATCTCAGCGTTACTCAAGGGGAATTTATCTCTTTAATCGGTCATTCCGGTTGCGGGAAATCCACCCTCTTAAATATGGTCGCTGGACTCGATCGCCCGACGGTGGGAGGGGTGATTTTAGAGGGAAAAGAAATTAAAGGTCCCGGTCCCGATCGCATGGTGGTCTTCCAGAATTATTCTCTGCTGCCTTGGTTAACCGTCCGAGAAAATATCGCCCTAGGAGTTAACCGCGTGCTGCGTCATCTACCGGCTGCTGAACGCAAAAGTGTCATCGAACATAGTATCGATATGGTACACCTGCGCCATGCGGCCAACAAACGACCGGGAGAATTATCGGGAGGCATGAAACAAAGGGTAGCGATCGCCCGCGCTCTAGCCCTACGGCCGAAAGTCCTGCTACTCGATGAACCCTTTGGGGCGCTGGATGCGTTAACCAGAGGCAATTTACAGGAACGTTTGATGGAAATCGTCGAGGAAAGCCACGTTACCTGTATCATGGTCACGCACGATGTGGATGAGGCGCTATTATTATCCGATCGAGTGGTGATGTTAACCACCGGTCCAGAGGCCCATATCGGTCAGATTCTCGATGTTCCCATTCCCCGGCCCCGGCATCGTTTAGAAGTAGTTAACCATCCCAGTTACTACTCCCTCCGTAACGAGATCGTTTATTTCCTCAACCAACAGAAGCGATCGAAGAAAGTCGGCCAACCCAGCGAACCAGTAACAGTGATCGGCCAAGCTACCAGATTGAAAACCAATCCCACCATCGGTTTTATCCCCCTCACCGATTGCGCTCCGATTATTATCGCCAAAGAGAAAGGTTTCTTCGCCGAGGAAGGATTAGAGGATGTTATCCTGCAACGGGAACCCAACTGGAAAGCACTCGCCCAAGGAGTGGCCACCGGTCGTCTCGATGCGGCCCAGATGGTGGCGGGAATGCCCCTGAGCATGACCATTGGGGCCGGCAATAAGCCCTCTGTCCCCGTGATTAGCGCTTTGGTACTCAGTCGCAACGGTAACGCCATCACCCTCAGCAATAAATACAGGGAATTGGGGGTAGAAAAACTGGAGGACTTGAAGGATGCCCTCCAGCAAAGTCCCGATAAAATCGCCACTTTCGGCATGGTTCACCCCGCCTCCATGCACAATCTACTGTTACGCTACTGGTTAGCTAGTGGCGGCATCGATCCCGATAGTGATGTGAATTTAACCGTAATTCCGCCGCCTCAGATGGTTTCCCTGCTAAAAGCGGGTAAGATCGACGGTTATTGTGTGGGGGAACCCTGGAACTCCTACGCCGTTCACGAAAAATTAGGCTACGTTATCGCCACCGATCTTGATATTTGGCCCGGACACCAGGAAAAAGTCCTCGGAGTCAAGGAAACTTGGGCAGCGAAACATCCCGAAACCCATATCGCCATGGTGAAAGCTTTAATTAAAGCCTGCGAATACTGCGATGATCAGCGTAATCGAGAACATATCGTTAATATTCTCAGTCAGCCCCAGTATGTGGGTGTGGATAGGGCGATTATCCGCCCTGGTTTCCTCGATGGTTATGATCGCGGTTTAGGAACTGCCCCCGAACCCCTATTCCGATTTAATCAGTTTTACGTCGATCAAGCTAACTGTCCAGGCCGCAGTGAGGCCCTATGGACCCTAACTCAGCTTGCCCGTTGGGGTTACGCGCCTTTCCCCCGCAACTGGGTGGAAGTGATTGAACGCGTCCGTCGTCCCGATCTGTTTGGCGAAGCTTGCAGGTCCCTGGGCCTTCCCGATTTGGAACCCGATCGCCACAGTTTCGCCCTCTTTGATCATCTTATTTTCAATCCCGACGATCCGATCGGCTATCTGGAACGTTTTTCGATCCGTCGCGATTATCGCGTCTCGGAAGTTCTCCTCGATGATCCCGTCGCTAATTAAGGTTGGCTGAATAAATCTAAAAACCTTGTTGGGTAAAACTTTTAGACTTTTGCGGGAGTGATCGGGGGGAAAATTCAGGGACTTTTTCCCTGAAAATTAGGTAATTGACCAGATGAAAATCTCTAAAACCCTACACCCCACACCCCACACCCCACACCCCACGAAAAACTTTTTCAGCAGACCCGAATTAATAGTTGTGGTGGGCAAAGCCCACCTTAAAATAAATCTAGGACGAATATGCAAACTTTTACCGATAAGACCGTGAATTCCAGCACCACCACCCAGCCTTTTTTATTAGTTAGTAATGTTGCCAAAGAATACCCCTCTCCCGAAGGGGTTTACACCGTTTTAGACGGTGTGGAGCTGCAAGTCAATGAGGGGGAATTTGTCTGCATTATCGGTCACTCCGGCTGCGGTAAATCGACCCTTTTAAATATGGTGGCGGGGTTTTCTTCTCCTAGTCGTGGGCAAGTGCTGCTACAGGATAAAGAGGTTAAGGAACCGGGACCGGACCGGATGATGGTATTCCAAAATTATTCGCTTTTGCCCTGGAAAACTGCCTTTGAGAACGTTTATATCGGGGTTAGTTCGGTTTATCCCCAAAAATCTCACGCTGAGAAGGTGAGGATCGTGGAAGAAAATCTATCCCTAGTGGGATTGACAGAAGCAGCCCAGAAAAAACCCCCCCAATTATCGGGAGGCATGAAACAACGGGTTGCGATCGCCCGCGCCCTGGCCATTCGTCCCCAAGTCCTCATCCTCGATGAACCCTTTGGGGCCTTAGATGCGATTACTAAAGAGGAATTACAGGAAGAATTGCTGAAAATCTGGCAAGAACACCAGTTAACGGTGTTGATGATTACCCACGATATCGATGAGGCTTTGTTCTTGTGCGATCGCTTGGTGATGATGACCAACGGCCCAAGCGCTAAAATCGGTGAGGTGTTAAAGATGCCTTTTGCCCGTCCCCGGGTTCGTTCCCAAATTACCGAGGATCCCCGTTACTACGAACTTCGCAATGAAGCTCTCGATTTCCTCTACAATCGTTTTGCCCATTCGGAGGATCCCAACGAGGATGCCCCCGAAGAACCCCGCACAGAAAATCTCGTGGGTAAAATTGTTGCTACTATCGGTGGCATAGCCTTACTCGCTTTTGTCGGTTTTAGTCTGATACAAATGTTCACCAGCAAGACTCCCAATACCGCTAATCCCGCTACCATAGAGGCCCCCAGATAGGTAGGGTTTGCTGAAAAAGTTTGTCGTGGGGGCAGGGTGTGGGGTGTGGGGTGTAGGGTTTTACCGATTTTGAGGTAGAACGTAGGTTGGGTTGAAGCATGAAACCCAACGCCCGCATAGTTTACGCTACCGCTAACCCATCCTACAAATATAGCGGTTCTCACACCTGTGTGGCACAGTTAAACCTTTGCTAATTAAGCTTTTCAACATCGATAATGTACCTCTTGCGAACAGTAAACGCTATAATTGTGCCTCCCTACTTAGTTGAGACTCCGAGACTCCGAGACAGTTATCGGTTCATCAATGGTTAAGATGTTCAAAGACTGATTTATCACCGATATCGTTGGGGAGAGGTTGGCTTAACTTTCTCAGAGCAAAGATAACGAATAAAGTCGCCCAGAGAATTAATAGCCCCTTTTCCCAATTTAAGGGCAATATCCCCAAAAGATGACCGAGTAAAAGGGTGGGAACTAGAGGGGTTAAAAACTTGGTTTCTAGACGATTAAAACAAAAAGCTTCTTTGAAATAAATCCCCGTGAGACTAGCAAAAATAAAGCCCACACCGAATAAACTCACCGGATGGTTATAGACAAATTCTAGGGGAGAAAGGTGAGAATAGAGGCTGAAAATTAGGGAAGTAATCGCCCCGATTAGCCAAAAAAATTGCAGGAGACGATGGAGGGGAATTAAATAAATATGGATAGTCAATAAACTGATGCCTAACCCCAGACAAAAACCCATGTATAAAAGGTTAGTCAGGGGCAGTAATTGCGGTCGGGTGAGGACTATAATTGTAGCGACAGCGAAACTAAAAGCCGCTAAATTTAAACCCAGACGGTAGAGACGCACCCCTAGGCGATCGCTATCCGTAATCGTAAACTCTCCGAATTGACCTTGATAAACTCGATCGACAGCAGGGGAAGTCATAATGCTCTAAAGAAAAAGGGAAGCTTAGAAAAGATTGACTAAAAATCATCTTAATCTTAAATTATGCCAGTAGCCTCACTTCTCCCTCCTCTCGGCTGACTAATTGCGAGTTAGGATCAAGGTTACATTTCCTTTAGATTTTTAAGCCATGTCGTTGAACCAAGAATCCCTCGCTTTTAGCCATGGGAGGGTCAAGAACTCAACTAGCGAAATTTTGATCGTAGGCGGTGGTATCATCGGATTAGCGATCGCCGTCGATTTGCAATTGCGCGGGGCAAAAGTTACCCTCCTAGTTCGAGATATAGCTCAGGCCGCTAGTCGTGCGGCTGCGGGAATGTTGGCCCCCCATGCGGAGGGGATTCCCCCGGGTCCGTTTCTCGATCTTTGTCTGCGATCACGCTGGCTATATCCAGAGTGGAGCCGCAAAATCGAGGATTTAACGGGGATAAACAGCGGTTACTATCCCTGTGGTATTCTTGCTCCCGTTTACGAGCTAGATCAGCCTATTACTGCCAATACAGCTAATAAAATTTGGTTAGACAGCAATGCAGTTCACCTCTACCAACCCGGACTAGGTAAAGATGTGATCGGTGGTTGGTGGTATCCCGACGATGGACAAGTGGATAACCGGCAGCTAGTGACTGGGCTGCAACAAGCGGCCGAAAATTTAGGGGTAGAAATTCGCCAAGGCATAGAAGTCCACGCCATACAGCAAAAGCAGGGAAAAGTCAAGAGTATTTATACCTCAATTGGGGAATTAGAAGCAAAAATTTACATTTTAGCGGCGGGATCCTGGACGAGTCAACTTTTACCCCTCCCTATCCATCCCGTCAAAGGTCAAATGGCCGCAGTAAAAATGCCCCCTAACCAGACCTTAGCTAGGGTTTTATTCGGTCCGCAAACCTATCTGGTTCCCCGTCGCAATGGTCGTTTAATTATCGGGGCCACTTCCGAAAAAGTGGCCTGGCAAACGGGTAATACACCCCAAGGACTACAAGCCCTTTTTGCGCGCGCTACCCGTCTCTATCCCCCTTTAGCTGACTGGGAAATCGAGGAAATGTGGTGGGGATTCCGTCCGGGTACAGCGGATGAATTGCCCATTTTAGGCCGCAGTAGCTGTGATAACCTGATTTTAGCTACTGGTCACTATCGCAATGGCATTTTACTCGCTCCCGTCACTGCTTCCTTGATTGCTGACCTGGTGATTAATGACAAAGTTAATCCCATTTTGACCCATTTTAGCTGCGATCGCTTTAATCAACCATCACCCGTTACTATTCCATCTATGTCCTTAACTATTATTGAGAATAAACCCCAAGCACTTTTATCGCCCCAGAATGATCGCCTCACCATTGCCGGGAAAACCTTTCACTCCCGCTTGATGACTGGGACTGGCAAATATGCCAATCTGACGACTATGCAGGAAAGTATTAGTGCCAGTGAATGTCAGATTGTCACCGTCGCCGTTAGACGAGTACAAACGAACGCACCCGGCCATGAGGGATTAGCAGCGGCGATCGATTGGTCGAAAATCTGGATGTTACCCAACACTGCTGGTTGTCAAACGGCCGAAGAAGCGATTCGGGTGGCCCGTTTAGGGCGAGAAATGGCCAAATTATTGGGACAGGAAGACAATAACTTTATTAAACTCGAAGTTATTCCCGATCCTAAATATTTATTACCCGATCCGATCGGAACTTTGCAAGCGGCCGAACAATTAGTTAAAGAAGGTTTTGCCGTACTGCCCTATATTAACGCCGATCCTCTCTTAGCCAAACGTTTAGAGGAGGCTGGCTGCGCCACGGTTATGCCGCTGGGATCGCCGATCGGGTCGGGACAGGGCCTTAAAAATGAGGCAAATATCGCGATTATCATCGAATCGGCTAAAATTCCCGTGGTGGTAGATGCCGGGATCGGTACACCCTCAGAAGCGGCCCGGTCCATGGAAATGGGTGCCGATGCTTTATTAATTAACAGTGCGATCGCTATGGCCGCCAATCCGGCCCTGATGGCGCAGGCCATGGGAATGGCGACAAAAGCGGGACGTTTAGCCCATTTAGCCGGAAGAATGCCGATTAAGTCCTCTGCTAGTCCTAGTTCCCCCCTAACGGGAACGATCGCCTAACCGATTAAGCTAGGAATGGGCTGTTTTCAGCTATCGTGGGCGGGGCCAGAAAAATTGACTAGAATAAAAGAGGTGGAATCATGATCGAGAATCTGCCGGGCAATTACCGTCATGGCCGCCAATCCTGAGACTACATTTTTTGAGCACCGAGGTATATTGGCGATGATCACTAAAAATTCTTTATTATCAGGTTTGTTTCTGGGTCTGGGTTGGGTTTGCGTTAGCGGCAACCTAGTCGTGGCCCAATTGCCTATCAGTGAGCGTTGTTTAGCTGAGGCTGAATCCTGCGCTTACCAAAAATATCCGCAATACAATCAGCAATTAGACTTTCGTACTAGTCCCCAAATCCAGCAGCGCCGACAGAACACGATCGAAAATCAATGCAGTAGCATTAATTCCTCTCGTTGCAATAATCTGCGTCCGCAGGTGCAAAAACTACAGGAAACTCCCACCCTGCAGCAATTGCGGGAACAACAGATTAGAATCATCGAAACTCGTTAAAATAGGGGAGATTTGGCCATCTCCCCCCACACCACACCTCGATAAATCCCACAATTAACGCACTTCAAACAAACGATTGTCTGGTAAATTACTAATCGCTCGCTGGAGACTATTTAAGGATTTATTGTAATCAACGATCGCCTGTAGATAACGACTTCTGGCATCGGTTAAATCCCGTTGGGAGTTGATCACGTCCGTTTGGGTTCCCACACCGGCCTGAAAGCGTAAACGGGCTAATCGCAGACTTTCCGTGGCGGATTCAATGCTTTTTTGCGAAGTTTTAATGTTTTCTTGGTTAGAAATCAAATTATAGTAAGATTCCTCCACCTGAAGGCGAATTTCATTGCGACGGAGGGAGAATTCCGTATCGGCGCGATCGATGTTTCTTTCCGCTTGACGGGCGCGAGCAAAAGCACGACCACCATCAAAGAAAGTCCAACGAATCCGGCCGCCGACGCTAAAACCATCGCCAAAACCGGCATCATCACTGAGATCGTTAAGAACATTATACTCGCCCAAAAGGTCCACTTGGGGAATCACCGCCGAAATGGCGATCGAGCGGTCTTCTGCGCTAATTTCCCGTTGTAAGAGTTGTTGTTCTAATTCCGCGCGATTTTTGTAGGCCAAAACGATACTATCATCAAGACTTAAGCCCCAAGTTCCCGCCTCGCGAATCTCATCGGCAGCGGTTAACTCGATGTGCTGACCGACACTCAATATCTGTGCCAGTCGCCGTCGGGAAATACGCTGGGTAGAAATCGCCCGGGTTAAGTCTTGGTTAGCGTTAGCGAGGTCAACTTCCGCCTGTAGGACAGCAAATCGGGTTCCTAGTCCCGCTTGTTCCAATAATTGAGCATCCCGTAAACTTTGACTAGCATCTTCGATCGCAGCTTGGGAGATCGCTACCTGAGCATCACCCCTCTGCAATTCATAATAGGCATCGGTGGCATCAAAACGAGTTTGTTCCGAGACTCGTTCCACCTCTAATTCCCGTTGCCGGATCACTTTTTCGGCCCTTTTGATCTGGGCTGTCCGTTCACCCCCTGTATAAACCCCATAGACGATGCGAACACTACCCTGAAAGTTGGTACTATCTTCGGGTGTAACTGCTGGGATTCCCTGTTGACGAGCCAAATTATTCTGTCTTTGGGCAGCTGCCGATTGATCTTGAGTGAGACTGGTTTCCGCTTGGGCCGTGGGTAATAAGGCCGCCTGTTGTTCCTTTAATTGGGCGCGAGCGATTTCTAAATCGACCCGGGCTGTCTGTAAGGTCTGATTATTTTTTAAAGCTAATTCGATCGCTTGATTTAAGGTGATCGGTTGTACTACCCTAATATTCACCTCATCTGGTTTGGTGGGAAAAATTAGGGGATTGCCACTAGGATTAAGATAATTAGGGGCTTTGGGATCCGCTTCCGTGGTTGCCGGTGCCGCCGATGGACCGGGTAATTGAGACACTGGATTGGCAGTAGGTCGGGGTTTCTTCAATAAATCGGCAGCGGACTGAGTTTGTGCCTTAACCGAGGATTCAGCCAAGAAAATCAACCCAAGCACCGCACTCACGGTAATACCATAACGCAAGAGCAACATGAGTATCTCGAAAGTAAACAGTAAACGATAAGAAGTAAATAAGCTCACACCACTATGTTGGCCGATTACTAATTACCGATAGTAACACGGGAGCTTGACATCCTCACCGCCGTAAACGGACGGTGATTCCCAAACCTCACGATTTAGGTTTCTGCTTCTTTCCCTTGCGGGGTTCCGCACCTGCCTTAACAGATTCACTCTGTTCTGGTCTTATGGTCGCGACCCGGACTGACACCGCAAGCCCTGCGGCCAAAATGTTTTTACTAGCGTTAACATCTCGGTCATGGTGTGTCCCACAGTCTGGACAATCCCATTCTCGAACATTTAACGGCATCTTTTCGACAATATGCCCGCAATTACTACACCTTTTAGAGCTAGGAAACCATCTATCTATTTCGATGTAATTTCTGCCGTACCAACGGCATTTATAGGCTAATTGTCGGGTGATTTCTCCCCAGCTTACATCAGATATTGCCTGAGATAACTTGGGGTTTTTGACCATATTCTTGACGGCTAAATTCTCAACCACAATCGTTTGGTTTTCACGAACTAATTGAGTGGTTAGCTTATGTAAATGGTCTTTTCTGTTATCAGTAATTTGGGCGTGAATCCTTGCTACTTTGATTCTTGCTTTTTCCCGATTTTTTGAGTCTTTCTGTTTTCTAGACAGATTTTTTTGCGCCTTTCGCAGTCTCCGATAATGTTTCTTAAAATGCTTAGGATTAGATACCTTGTCTCCATCGCTGGTAATTACTAGGCTACTAATTCCTAAGTCAATTCCAATGGCTTTATCTGTTACTGGTAATGGCTTAATCGTTGGGTCATCAAATCTTATTGAAATATGCCAACGTCCAGAAGGATGTAATCTGACTGTTACTGTACTTGGGTCACAGCTTTCTGGGATTTGTCTTGACCATCGAATAGGTAAAGGTTCTGTGCATTTGGCTAAATAGATTTGTTTGTCTTTAAATTTAAAAGCAGATTTGGTAAATTCGGCACTTCCTCCCTGATGTTTTTTCTTAAAGTTAGGATACTTAGTACGACCAGCAAAGAAGTTAGTAAAAGCTGTTTGTAAATGTCTTAACCCTTGTTGTAAAGGTACACAGCTTACTTCATTGAGAAAGTCTAATTCTTCTTGTTTTTTCCAATCGGTTAGCATTGAAGAAGTTTCAGCATATCCTATTCTTTCTTGTCTTTCATACCAAGCTTGTGTTCGTTCCTGGAGAGCTTTATTGTAAACCAATCTTACACATCCCAAAGTGCGCCGCAATAGCGACTCTTGTTCGGGTGTCGGGTAAAATCGGTAGCGATAGCTTTTCCATGTCTCATATTTTAGCATATATTTCGTAAATGTGCTAATATTTAACAGCAAAGCCGCCGTTTTACGGCGGGGTTTCAGACCCAAATTTTCGATGAGTAATCTCCTCTGGCCGCGTTTTCTCAAGAAAGCTTACCGTCAAGAACCAATAACTAGCTTTATCTTTACCGCAGCGGCAGTAGATGTCATCATCGGGGTTGTAGGACAAAGATGGACACTGCTATCTTTAGGGGCAACGATTATGGCGATCGCTATCTTCGCCAGGTGGCGACAGGGCCAAAAAACCGAGCAAATCAACAGAGAAGAAGCAGCGAGATACTATTTACCGCCCCAATCGGGTCAAGTAGCTTTACCAACCCTGAAAAACGAAAAAAATCGACCTTCTTAGCTCAAAAATTTCACCTTGCTTGGCAATCAATCCCCTCAAAGGCTAGAATCTATAGCACCGTTCATTTGTTAATATTCAACTAAATTTATGAAATTCCGATTTACGGGTGGGGAGAAACTTGTCGGGGCAATTGTGGTCAGTGTTCTAACCACGCTGACAATCGGGCAACATCAGCTTAGTCAGGCCCAAAGTCCTATTGCTCCCCCTAAACCCGCGGCTGCAAGTGGCCAAAAAACCCCAGAAACTATCCTAGTAGAAGGTTTAGGCAGACTTACCCTCGCTAAAACCTTAGAAGGGCAACAATCCACCCCTAATGCTGTGATTTTCAGTCCCGATAACCAATTTGTTCTCGCTGGTGGTAGTGATACGGATCCTCTCCTGAGAATTTGGTCGGTAAAAACAGGGCAAAAAGTTTCCCAAACTCGCGCCCAAAGAACCAGCGTCAAAGCTTTAGCTATTAGTCCCAACGAAAGATTATTAGTTAGTAGCGGTTTAGATGGTTCTATTAATTTTTGGAATCTGGTGGAAGGCAAGTATTTAGGAATTGCCCTCGAACACGGTAATACTGTCCTCGCCCTCACCGTTACTCCCGATGGTAAAACGTTAATTAGTGGTGGTTTGGAAGGAATTCGCCTCTGGACAGTGCAACCTCCCCGCCGTCCCCTCTATCGTTTAAATTGGGTGGGTAATTTTGTTTATTCCCTAGGGATGAAATCCGATGGTGTCACCCTTGCTAGTGGTCATGAAAACGGTGAGGTAAATTTTTGGGACATCCGCGAGGGCAAATTTTTGTCAAAATTTTCCGCCCATCCCCAAGCGGTTAGCAAGCTTTTATACACTCCCGACGGCAAAAATTTAATTACGGGTAGTTTAGACCGCACGATTAAAATCTGGGATACGAGCAATAATAAGTTATTATTTACCCTCATCGGTCATACGGCCCGAATCCGTTCCCTCGCACTCCATCCTAACGGACAAATTCTCGCTAGTGCCAGTAATGACGGTGTGCGTTTATGGGATGTGACCACGGGGAAACAATTGGCCTGGTTTGATAATAATTCCGACTGGGTGGAATCCCTAGCTTTTAGTCCCGATGGGCAGTATTTGGCTAGTGGTAATTATGATTTTAAAATTCGCCTCTGGCAATTCGTCCGTTAGGCAAAAATGCCCGCATTTAGCCTTTAACCACTTCTAGAAAAGCTGATTTAGCCGCTGCCTGTTCCGCTGCTTTTTTGCTTCTGCCAGTTCCTACTCCTAATTTCTGCTCATTTAACCACACTTCCGCACAAAAACGCTCTTGATCTAAACCATTGAGCTCTTTTACTAAATATTGCGGCAGTTTTTTGTATGTTGCTTGTGTCCACTCCTGCAAGGCATCCTTATAATTCTGTCGGGCCGGATCTCGACGAATTTCGGCCGCTTTTTCCCTTAGTGGTTCATCTAACCAAGAACGCACTAAAACCATCGTCTGTGTACTAAGATATAATGCTCCCAAGACCGCCTCAAAAGCGTCTGCTAGTCGGGAAATTCGCCCCGCTCGGTCAATACTCGTACTACTTGATACCAACAAATAACGCTCGAAACCGTAGCGATCCGCAAATTCCGCCAGAGTGCGATCGCTAACCATCATCGATCGCAGGGCAGCAAATTCTCCCACGAGCGCCTCCGGATAGGTTTCTAACAATACCTCCGCCGCCACGAGTCTTACCACAGAATCGCCTACAAATTCCAATTGTTCATAATTCTTATCACGGGAAATACTGGGATGAGTTAGAGCTAAATCTAATAAATCCCACCTGACGGGGACATCAGCCGATAAACCCAGCTTTTCCACTAGGGTTTTTAATTGTTTTTGGCGACGCGGATCACTTAAGGACATGGGAGCGGGAAGCAGGGGTGTGGGGTGTAGGGTGTAGGGTGTGGAAAAATGGGGAAATGGGGGAGTGGGGAGATAGGGGAATTTCAACTAATACCCTAAAACCCTAAAACCCCAACTCTCAACTCCTGTCTCCTGTCTCCTCCGATTAACTTGATTCGTTTATATCCAAATCCATGTCAGAAATAACCTTGC
>NZ_JAPZQJ010000152.1:0-2978 GCF_027530405.1 Microcystis sp. LE19-41.2A
TGAGGGGGTCAATTACCTAATTTTCAGGGAAAAAGTCCAGGGATTTTTCCCCCGATCACTCCCAGATCCATTACTTTTTGATGGCCAAAAGGTCTAAAAGTTTTACCCAACAAGGTTTTTAGATTTATTCAGCAAACCCTACATAAACAAACTATAATCTACATGAAAGAAATGTCCTAATAATTTCGCCTGTTCTTGGCTAATTGACCCTTTTCCTGCAATTAAACTAGAAGCAATTTTGTCAGAGCCAAGGATTATGGCTATGTCTTTCTTGTTAACGCTTTGTTGCTCCATCAAAAACAATAACATAGAATTAGGTGTGGTTGATTCTTGTAGATAAAAGCTTCTTTCAAAATTCTCAATTAAAAAAATTAGAAGCTCATAAAGTTCATCTTCTTCGGGAGTTCGATGCTGACGGTGCATCAATTCTTCGACAATAACCAGAGCTTTTTCATTTTCTGCTTCTGTTCTGATAACTTTAGGTAAATGGCGAGCTAGTAATTCTTTGTATTTTTCTGGATTAAAAGTAAGGGTCATTTTTCCATTGCTCCTTATCGTATTCAGCGTGAGTTAAAACATACTTGATATAAATTAGCCGCTTCTGATAATCGATACTGGTTATAAGGCGATAACGATTTCCTTTAATGTTAAAAACAGTAAAATTACCAACTGCTTCTGCTTGGGGAAATACTGTTTGAACCTCAACTAAATTATACCAAATTGCTTGACTGGCAATTTTATGCCAATTTTCTAAAGCGTGTTTATTCGTAAATTCTCGTAATCTTCGATAGCTGATGACGTGCATTTATAAAAACAAACATAAATTATCTCTATTGTGTGGACAATGCTCATTAAATAAAATTAAGGAATACATTTTTTAACTTGCTCAAGAGACAATCCCAACGTACTAGCAATTTGCTCGGCCGTCAAGCCAAGCTCGACTAAGTTTGGAATAATTTCTAGTTTTGCTTTTTGTCTTTCTCTTTCCAGAATTGTCAGGCTTTCTTTAACATAAGGTATAGCAGTTTCTTCTATTATTGATTCAATATTTTCTGTCTCATAACTTTGTGAAGGATTAGCACAGAGGCTCTTCTGGTTTCTGTGTGGAAACGAGGTCTATACTGATAGTTTCTTCGACAAAATAGTCCTAAAAGTGTTGCCCGATAAGCATTTCACGATTACATAAGCAAAAATTATCACACAAAGTCGAGAAGAGCCGCACAGAGGTTAATGTTACCGATTTGCACAGGATTAACCATATTGGAGTACGCATTTGCCACTCCTAATCTTTCAATAGTAGCACGGAAATTAGACTTATTTAAATCTTCTCCTAAAGCTTCGGAAAGAATGCGCCACAGTTGATAAGCTTCATCTTTAGTATGCCCTGCCGAACAATGATATTCTTCAGAAATATGGGTATATTTTTTTCCATTAAGGACTCCCTTCAGAATCGCAACTTGCAGACTGTCAAGATGTTGCCCCGTTTGTGCGAAAACTAGGTCATCCACGTATTTCAACACCGCTTGTACGTCCATTAACCTGTTGCTTCATACCTCTAACGCCCACCCGTTATTATCCGCTATAATCCGCTTTTTGTCAAGATTATTAATAAAACTCACGCCTTTATCCGCCACCATCCGACTTTAGATTAGCTGAAATCAGGCTTATGCTTGAAGCAGGAATTGATGAGGCTAAAAGAATGGCTAATAAAATTACCACCATAACACTAGCTACTGGAGTTTTCCTCGGTTGTGCAGTCATTGAAACTCCCGTTGTAAATTCTGCTCCAACATTACTCGGACCAACTCCTTATCTTAGCTTTAATGATAGTCCATTTAAAAATGTTAACTTTAGCTATTTTTACCTTGAGAATTTTGAGGATGGTTCCCTGAATGTGCCAGGTGTTACAGCCTCTAGTGCTAGTGGCTTACCATTTGGCGTGGAAGGTCCAGGTTTTTATACAGATTCTGTTGATATTGACGACGGAGTGATTGATGGAAACGGGCAACAAGGTCATTATCTCGTTGAAGTAGGTAATGGAATAATAGGAGGCTTTAAATTTACTTTCAATGCCAATACTTTAGGAAACTTTCCTACTCATGTAGGTATTGTCTGGACAGATTCATATTCAAGCTTTGGCGGAATAGATCAAACACCACTAACTTTTGAAGGGTTTGATGCACAAGGAAATTCTTTAGGTACTATTGCACTTGGTCAGGGACAGATTGGCGATACCAGAAACGACGGAACAACAGTTGATGATCGCTTTTTTGGAGTTATCAATTTAGCAGGCATTTCAGCTATCTCAATATCTCAGACTTTGATCAATGTAGGCTTTGGAGTAGATCACTTAGAATATGGATTTGTTCCCCAATCTAGTCAACCTGTTTCTGAACCTTCCACTGTCTTTGGTTTATTAGGATTCGGTTTATTTGGACTAGGTGTATTCTGCAAGCGGACTGTTTCAGCTAATTGGATGTAATAGATTCTCCCGATCTCCCGGGGAGCATCCCACTTTTGCAATAAGCAATTGTACTTAGATGTGAAATGCTTATATGGCAAGCCTTTTCGGGAGTTCATAGATTTTTAACGGTTGTCTAAATTGTGTGATTGGAACCAGAATCGTTATACTAAATCCGGTTATTAAAGACTGATTATTTATTCCCCCTTTTGCATGAGTGCCTTTTGCCTGTCCTGATATGTAGCCTATACTCAACGGATTTAGTATAACTTCTGCTGATCACCATAAGTGAGAGAAATTCACAAATATGAGATACACCCGATTGATAGTGAACACTCATTATATATTAATAAACATAAATAAATATGAAGTAATTTAAGGCTCTTCGTTACCCTTTATGCTAAATCAACATACAAGATGCCAAGATAACATACTTCTAACCCAAAAATTCCGAAAGTTTCTCAAGCCATAGCCTCTCCGTTTTATTAGTTTAAGTTTATTGTTGATTCCCTCGACC
>NZ_JAPZQJ010000499.1:0-7129 GCF_027530405.1 Microcystis sp. LE19-41.2A
TAAGAGAGGACAAAAGCAGTCTAATAACTACAAAAAAGCTAGTCAAAAATACGCCAAGGGACATTTAAAAGTAAGTAGGCAACGAGAAGAGTTTGCTAAAAAATTGGCACTCCGTTTAATTCAGTCAAACGACTTGATAGCCTACGAGGATTTAAAAGTCAAGAACCTTGTGCGTAATCGAAAACTAGCTAAGAGTATCAATGATGCTGGTTGGTCACAATTAAGAAAATGGATAGAGTATTTTGGCATTAAATACGGCAGATTAACTATTGCAGTTAATCCAGCCTATACAAGTCAAGAATGCCTTAATTGTGGTCGGTTAATCCAAAAGTCTCTATCAGTTAGAACTCATGTTTGTTTGTGTGGGTATATAGAAGATAGGGACAAAATGGCGGCCTTGAATATACTCAAAAAAGCTACGATAGGGCATATCGGAAGCTGGTCGTCAGACCTAAACGCTTGGGGAGATTTAAGCTCTATCTTGGTTGGTAGAAATACCTGCTAAGACAACTTGAGTCAGTGAACCAAGAATCCCTCGCATAAGCGCGACGGGAGTGTCAATCGTACTCACATTAACCATGACCGAGCCAACCCAATTAAACTATCACGATACCTATTCTTGTCCCGTCTGTCGCCATGGTAAAATTGCCGCTTTACCACTCATGGAAGCCTATGCTTGTAACTTTTGTCAACACATTTTTACCGCTAATTTAGAACAACAAGTTTTAAAAATGGCCGATAGTCAATTACCCTTAACTTGGTATTGGAATGGTAAGTATTGGCAGGGTTTACCGAGAGAAGGAATGGAGATGGCAGGTTTTTACTTAATTATCGGTTTAGGATTTGTGATTTTTCCCACAGCAATTGTGGCTACGGGAGCCTATCTTTTTCCTCCGGTCGAGGGGAGTCCTTTGTCATGGGTGCCTCTATTTTGGTCGATTTTAACCTTTGTTTGCCATGGTATTTGTTTACTCTGGTTAATTATCGAATATTATCAGTTTCCCGTTAATATGTATCTACGGGCCTTGGCCCGTCGTTGGCAAAATTCTTTTGTTACTAGATTATTATCCTAGGGTTATTTAACTGCTCCAAAGTCTGACTACAAAAATTTGCTCCCTCTAAATTTTCCTTTTTAAGAGGGACTTAGATTCAATCTGTAATTTGCCTAGAGAGAATTGGTATAAAAGAGTGATTAAAGACGGCAAAAACTTAATCAGAAAGGCTAAATTTTACTCGACATTGACTAACCTTAAAAAGGTTGAAAATAATTGACAGATTTTTTATTGTTAGGAGCGATTAAATAATCGTACAGATATCCTTTATCGAAAGAATCTATAGTTGAATTAGTCAGGGGTTTAAAGGAAAATTTCTTAGCTCCTGCAACAATTGGAGTAGTTGTGCGGACAAGTTTCCCATCTTTTTCCTGTAACAAAATAATTTCCGAAGTTTTAACTTGGCGAGCGGGTTCCCAGGGATAATAAAAGAACAATAATCCATTGTCGTTATTTAAAGCTATTTCTCCATTGGCAGCGATTTTTAGCTGCCAATCAGGATTGAGTTTATATAGTTTAGGAACGTTTTTCCATTGCCAAGGAAATTGATAAAGTTGACCGACTACACTGGGCATAGACCAAGCAAAAGGATACAACTGACTTCCCCAAGGTAGACTAGGAGCATCGACTAAAATAACTTGTCCATCGCTCAGATCGGGGGCTAATTGTATAACATCAGCCCAAAAAGCTTGCTGATATTTCCAACTTAGTTTATTTTGCTGTTGCACGATAATTCCAAATCCAATCAACAAAGAAAAATAAGTCGCTAAGAGGAGAGCCGCAAGATTTTTTTGCCGATAACTATTGGCTAAATAAACAATCAAATAGCCAAGAATTCCCCCAAGAATAGAAGCTCCAACCACGGCAGCCGCATGAACACGGGAATCACGTCCACTAATGAGGGTAGCAGGAACGGTAAAAGTTAAGGGATAGGCCAAGAATAAGAGACTTATCCCCAAAAGGCTCAACTGTTTAATTATCGGCCAATTTTCCCCACTATCCAGTCCCGAAAAACGAGAATTTTGTAAGAATAGCCATAGCAACATAAGTAATGAAAGAGGCACAAAAATTAACAATTCTCCCCTGAGATTGTGCAAAGTTTGCCAAGGACGATAGACAAATGTTCCTAAACAGACAAATGGTCCGGTAATTATTTGACGAATCGGAGTAAAAATAGCGGTTGCTATATCTAAGTCTCCAACCCGGCTATCACCAGTCAACTTTCTGAGAATTAAAACCACTAGGAAAATCGTACCTAAGATGAATAGATGTTTAATTAATTCTTTAAATATCTCCGACTGAGGCTTTTTGGTTAGAAAAGGTGCGGTGATAAACAGCAAAAAACAGGTCTCATAACTAAGAAAAGAAGCAGTAATCAATAGGTAAGACCAAATTTTTTTATCGTTCAGATAACTTAAAAAAGCGAGTAAAAGAAAGGTTATGGCCGGCAAAATGTGAATATGAGTGAGAAAAGCCCTAGTGTTGTCGGCAGGAAATAAAGTAAATGCAAGGGTACCCGTCAGGACAAAAATAGGTTGATTCCAGAGACGTTGGAGAAATAGATAAAAGAGGATATTATTGGTTAATGCCAATAGATAGGCACTTATATAAATAAGCGGCAATCCTCCCAATTTTCCAGCAAAGTATGCAGAGAAGAAGAGGATGTTAAAGCCGACAACTCTACCTTGAAAAAATGCTAAATTCATGTTCTTAACAGAGTCAACAAATCTGGAAAAGTCCATGGTGAGTATGTTACCGATGAAAGCGTAATCATCTTCGTATAGACCCAAGTGATTAAAATACCAAAAGTGGGCGATCCAAGTAATCAATGCAATGGTTAAAAATGTAGTAATTTTCAATGATTTATTATTCAATAACGTCATTGATTTTCCTATAGCTTGTGTAGTCATAAATAAATATTTTATGTGAAATTTACAGCTTCAACAGGCTGAGCAATTGAATTACCTAGTGGTTCTTCGGTTTCTGTTATGCAATGTACGGGGGTTATAAGGGACGGAACCTTTATAGAGAAAAACGTTTGGCGATTTTTGTCAATTGTTTTTGATCTAGAGCGAACTAATCAATTAAATCTCTTGCCAGATAAGGATTTAGTTTATTTATGCCACCCTATCGAACCATAAAAAGTAACGAAGAGCCTACCTAGTTAAGCTTGCTTGCTCTTGTTGGAAGAATTATGGATTCTTTCTGATAATATATCAGTGTTTAAACTCTGTCAAGGCGAGATTGTACTAAATCCTGTTTAAAAGGTATAAGGGAGAACGGAGCAGGGGAGATAGGAGATAGGAGATAGGACATAGGAGATAGGAGTCAGTAGTTAAATGTTCAGTGAAAACTCAAATCTGACTCCTGATAACCGATAACTGATTACTGTTCCCTAAATTGTCCCTAAAGGACAAAATTGACCCGATAATTCTAGTTGATTGTTTTGCAGTAGATATAAACCGTACTCAATTCCTTCTACTACTGCTTGATAGGAAGCTTCTAAAATATTACTAGACACTCCCACGGTTGTCCATCTTTGTTGACCGTTACTTGACTCGATTAAAACCCTAGTTTTCGCTGCCGTCCCCGAACCACTATCGAGGATTCTCACTTTATAATCGGTCAGGTGAAAGTTAGCAATTTCGGGATAGAATTTGACTAGAGCTTTTCTTAAAGCCAGATCTAAAGCAGCCACGGGACCATTACCCTCGGCCACTTCTAACAAATCTTCCTCTTTTACCCGTACTTTAATTGTCGCGATCGCATTACCACTATCCCGCAGCATATCACAATAAACTTGGAATCCTTTTAATTCAAAAAGGTGGCTTCTCTGTCCCAAAGCTTCCCGCATTAATAACGCAAAACTAGCTTCGGCTGCCTCAAATTGATAACCCTCACTTTCCAAGATTTTTAAACGTTCCAAAATTTGCCGACAGGTGGGATCATCTTTATTTAAATCGATGCCAAAACTGCGCGCTTTCGCTAACACATTACTTAATCCCGATTGGTCAGAAATGACGATGCGGCGCTGATTCCCGATCGCTTCCGGGTTAATATGTTCGTAGGTTAGGGGATTTTTCGCCACCGCAGAAACGTGAATGCCGCCTTTATGGGCAAAAGCGGAGCGTCCGACGAAGGGAGCATGATCATCCGGGGCTAAATTGACCATTTCGCTGATTTTTCGGCTAGTTCCCGTCAATCGGCCTAATTGATTTTCTTCTAGGCAAGAAAAGCCCATTTTTAACTGAAGATTGGGAATTAAAGTACATAAATTGGCATTGCCGCAGCGTTCCCCATAACCGTTAATTGTGCCTTGAATCATGCGTGCGCCCTCGTTAACTGCCGCTAAGGAGTTAGCCACGGCGGTTCCTGCGTCATTATGAGCATGGATGCCTAATTGAGGCGCATTTTCCTCATCGGGATCGATGCCCAATTGCTCCCGCACTTTCTCCACAATGGGGGCGATTTCTTGGGGTAAAGTGCCGCCGTTGGTATCACAGAAAACTAACCATTCTGCTCCGGCAGCCCTGGCGGTTTTGAGGGTTAAAAGGGCGTATTCGGGGTTATTTTTGTAACCATCAAACCAATGTTCGGCATCATAAATGACTCGTTTTCCCTGACAGCGTAGATACTCGATCGTATCTCCTATCATGGCTAAATTCTCCTCCAGACTGGTTTTTAAGCCCTCTGTGACGTGCAGATCCCAAGATTTGCCGAAAATTGTCACCCAACGGGTTCTAGCGGCGAGAATGGCGGTTAACATCCGATCTTCCCGGGCCTCGACATGGGGGCGACGAGTGGAACAAAAAGCGACTAATTCCGCTTGTTTTAGGGGTTCTTCGTGCAGTTTCCAGAAAAATTGACCGTCTCTAGGGTTTGCGCCCGGCCAACCGCCTTCGATAAAAGGAATACCCATTCTATCTAATTCCCTGGCGATTTTAATTTTATCTTCGAGGGAGAGGGAAATACCTTCTCGCTGGGCCCCGTCCCGGAGAGTAGTGTCATAGACCCAAATGCGCTTACCATTGTTCATATAAATAGTCAATAGGTGTTAATATTAATTAATAACTGTAGCAAGTTAAAATCACGCCCCCCATGCCTAGAATAACAGTTTACGCTCAAACAATCACCTGCGATCGAGGTGCAAATCTCTGTTCAGTTATCAGTTATCAGTGATCAGTGATCAGTTTTGAGTTTTCAGTGAACAGTATTAAGTATTAAAGTGTTAAAGTATTAAGTGGCCAGTTCGGAGCCTTCTTTTCACTGTTTACTGTTTACTGATTAAGGTTATCAAATGAACGAGACAATAATTTTTCGGATATCACCAATAATTCGGGTAACTTTATTAAGTTTATATGTGGCGTTAACCATCCCTTTACCCTTTTTAGCAAAAGTCACTAATTCCCCCGTTAATCCCAATTTTCTTTGGTTAGGAATCAGCTTAGGATTAATCGCTTTATACGGAGCTTTAAGTGAAAGAGTCATTTTATCAGAGACAGGGATACAAGTTACCTATCCCCAATGGTTTCCCGCTTTTCTTCGCTCTGGTTGGTGGTTAAATTGGACAGATATAAAAGAACTTAAATGTCGCAGTACAGGACAGGGTGGTTTAGTTTATTATTTCCTTGATCGCTCCGCAGAAAAAGCCTATTTATTACCGATGCGAGTAGCGGGATTTAATCGCATGGTCAAAATAATCGAGGAAAAAACTAACTTGGATATGACTGATATTCGCCCCCTTTCTCAGCCTTGGATGTATGGAATTCTTTTTACTCTCACCCTATTTTTATTATTAGTCGATGCTTGGACTATTGCTACGGCGAGAACTATTATTCCCTAATAAATTCGGCTCAAAACATAATCTACTAGCTCGATTAACACATCTTTTGAGGGAGAAGAAGCTAAACATTCAAGGTGTTTTAAGGCACTTTGACCGTATTGATCGGCTAATTCTTTTGAGCGAGGAATACCTTGGCTAGAGTGAATAAAATCAAGAGCTTTTTCGATGTCTCCTTCCTGACTAAATTCCCGTTCAATTAACACTTCTATATAGGGATTTTCCTCCATAGCAAAGAGAGCGGGAGCGGTGATATTACCACTGATCAAATCGGAGCCAGAGGGTTTTCCTAATACTTCCGTAGGGGAGGTAAAATCGAGAATATCATCGACGATTTGAAAAGCTAACCCTAAATTGCGACCATAATTATATAAATGATGATTAACTTCAGCTGATTGCTCGCTTAATACCCCAGCCGCTTTGGCACTGTTGGCAATTAAAGAAGCAGTTTTGTAGTAACTTTTTTCTAGATAAGCTGCCAAGGAGATACTGGTATCAAAGCGATTAATTCCCTGTTGAATTTCCCCTTCAGCAAAATCGCGAATCACTTCTGAGAGCAATTTTACCACTTCTAAATTATCTAAATTAGCTAGATACCAAGAGGATTGAGCGAAAAGAAAATCCCCCGCTAAAACCGCCACGCGATTGTCAAATAAACTGTTAACGGTGGGAACACCGCGCCGCAATTCCGCCTCATCTACCACATCATCATGGACGAGACTGGCAGTGTGGATCATCTCCGTGATTTCCGCTAATCGACGATGACGGGGAGTGATATCCCGGTCTAACATAGTAGCGCGAGACACTAACAACACGATCGCCGGTCGAACGCGTTTACCACCGGCCTCGAACAAATGTTCTGCTGCCGCCGCTAAAATGGGATGACGAGCGCCGACGAGATTTTTTAAGTTATCGGTCAAAAGACGGAGATCATCGTCAACGGGTGCGAATAAAGAAGTTGTTGGGATCATTGGTTAGCCAATTGGCGAGATAGTTACGAAAGTTTACATATCCTTACATTTATTTTAAGCTAACCGTCCAGACTAGGGAAGGGGAAGCATCAGTGATCAGTGATCAGTGATCAGTGATCAGTAATCAGTAATCAGTAATCAGTAATCAGTGATCAGTGAGGGGTTGGGGTTTTAGGGTTTTAGGGTTTTAGTTGAAATTCCCCCACCTCCCCACACCCCACACCCCACACCCCACACCCCACACCCCACACCCCACACCCCACACC
>NZ_JAPZQJ010000656.1:0-3199 GCF_027530405.1 Microcystis sp. LE19-41.2A
CCTTGAGCATCGGTATAAAATTCCTTTAACCCTAAGTCAATTCCTGTTATTTGTCCCGTTGGTTTATGGTATTCTTGCCGTTCTACGTCAATTAAAAACTGGCAATAATAACCGTCAGCACGTCTAACAACTCTTACCCGTTTAATCTGTTGCTCTGAATAATAAACTAAGGTTTTTTGACTACACCATAAATCAAATTCTCCTGCTTTAAAACCATCGGTGAACTTGATTTTACGTCGCTCATCAGATAGTTTGTAGCCCGTTAGTTTATACTCAACCGAACGGCTATGCTTTTTGAACCGAGGAAACCCCTTTTTCCCAAGTATCTTAGCATGACAATTCTGATAAAACCTATTAATTGATTGCCAGGCTCTATCAGCAGCCGATTGACGAGCTTGAGAGTTTAATTTATTAACCCAAGGGGTTTCTTTATTGTTAGCTAGTACCGCACAAAGTTTTTGGAGATCATTGCGGGTTGTCCCTTGATTGTCCATCCAATAACGAACACAAGAGTTACACACAAACTGAGATGTCCTAATTGCTTCATCTAGTCTTTGGTATTGTTCTGGTGTCCCGTTTTTTAACTTGGCTTCTACGACTAGCATCGATTAATCCTCGACCCTGGATAAATTGAGTATAACACAGTTTACCTACAAATGGTAGAATTAAAATCGTGCTTCGCAGTCAATATCCTGGTCGGATTTCATCCCCCGCAAAGGTTGATGTCTTGTCGAAAAATTTAGCGGGGGCATTCATCCGACATTTTAGGTAACCGAATTAGCCCAACTCGACTGCGATTTTATCCTTCCCTCCCGCACTCACCATATCGACGGTTTGACATCCTCACAATCAGATTAGAATACGGATAAAAAATTTTGACTTTGCTGGTATCAGATGCGAGTTTTTCTGCCGATTCTCTGTTTATGTCTAGGAATAGGGGAATTTTTCCTCAATCCCCCCATTAGTCCGGGCAATTCCCTTCCCGCAACCACGGTAACTCGAACGGAAACCCGTTTGCTGCTGAATTTAAAAAAAAGACGGGTTTTTGTTTACCAAGGACAGAAAATAATCGCTTCTTACCCAGTGGCGATCGGTCGTCCGGGTTGGGAAACCCCAACGGGAGAATTTAGGGTGATTCAGATGGTGCGGGAACCAGTCTGGGAACATCCTTTCACCGGGCAACTGGTGCCATCGGGAAAAAACAACCCTTTAGGGGCGCGTTGGATCGGATTTTGGACCGATGGCGCCAATTTTATCGGTTTTCACGGTACACCGCAAGAAAATCTCATCGGCCGGGCCGTCTCCCACGGTTGCGTCAGGATGCGCGATCGAGATATAAAGGCTTTATTTGAAAAGGTAAAAATCGGCACTTCGGTGATAGTAATCGCTCAATAAGTAGTGTCTGCTGAAAAAGTTTCTTGGTGAGGTTAGGAGTCGGTCGTCAGTCCCGATGAAAAAATTTTCACCCCCACAGATGAAAGAGGTTTCCTTCCCTACACCCCACACCCCACACCCTACACCCTCTTTCAAGTCAGGCGTAATTTAGATAGTCAACAGTTTAAAATGAGAGAAACTAAGCCAAGAGGATAAGCGGTGAATATTATTGAACTAATCGGGATCGTGGCGGGAATATTAACCACTGTCTCCTTTTTACCCCAAGTGATTAAAACTTGGCGTTATCGTTCGGCTAAGGACTTGTCCCTAACTATGTTTATTTGCTTTTGTCTGGGGGTTTTTCTTTGGCTAATCTACGGGATTTATATGAGCAGTAAACCGATTATTGTCGCTAATTTTGTTACTTTTATCTTAGCGGGGACAATTCTCTATTTTAAGATTAAATATGATTAAAACAACTGACAATCCCTTGCCTCCCTATTTGCTCTCGTCATGACAATTCTACAATTTATCCCCACATCTAGCCACGGAGAGCGGATTTTTAGGTTAATTTATCTCAAATGTCGGGGTGAAGACCCTCAGTTTTACAGATGGGATGAAACCGTTCGGCTGAACTCACGGCCGAAGCCCCGACCAACCTAGAACAGCACTTCGACAAGCTCAGTGACACGAAGCACGATTAAAGGTCTAAAAGTCCTATCGAACAATGTTTTTAGATTTATTCAGCCAACCCTATCTAGGGTCTGCTGAAAAAGTTTTTCCTGGGGGTAGGAGTCAGGAGTCAGGAGTCGGTCGTTTCAGGCTTTGTTGCCCTTGTTTTTTGTACCAAGCGATGTACCACAAGAAGGATAATGCAAGGTTTTTGAAAGTCCCAATCCTATTTTCTTGCACTAACATCGGACTTTAACAGGTCAAAAGCCTTATTTTAAAAGGGTTTTACCATTATTCAGCAAGCCCTAAAGAATCCTAATGATGAACAACAAAATTTTATTATGTTTGTCTCATTGTTTAGTCAAGAAAGTGGCTTAGTATTACACATAAAAAGAATCGAAAATAAAAAAGGGTCTGAAATCGACGAAGGTCAAGCTATAATTGAGGATTGCTCTCTCCCAAATAAAGTTTTTACTGGGGATGCTTTACACTGTCAGAAAAAAACAATCAGCTTAATAGCCAAGAGTAAAAATGATTATGTTATCACCGTTAAAGGAAATCAGAAAAATCTTGATCAGCGAATACAAGACCTGAGTAATTCCTCAAAGGCAGAAAGTTGCTTTCTCGAACAAGATAATAGTCATGGACGAAAAATATCAAGAAAAATAGAAGTTTTTAAAGTGAGGAAAAATGAAAGACAAGGGTTTGAAAATCTGCGAAGAGTTATTAAAGTAGAAAGAAGGGGTAGTCGCGGAGATAAAACCTATGAAGAAACAGCTTACTATATCAGTAGCCTAACTGAATCCGCTCAAGTATTTGCTAAAATTATTCGAGGACACTGGAAAATAGAAAATCAGTTACATTGGGTAAAAGATGTAATTTTTGAGGAAGATAAAAGCGGCTCTTCGTTACTCTTTATGCTAAATCAACATACAAGATGCCAAGACAACATACTTCTAACCCAAAAATTCCGAAAGTTTCTCAAGCCATAGGCTCTCCGTTTTATTAGTTTAAGTTTATTGTTGATTCCCTCGACCACCCCATTCGTTGTCCTTCGCTCGAAATAACTAATGATTTCTCCAAACCAGTTTCGGATTGTTTGACAACTCTTGGTAAAAACACTGGAGGATTTTGCCAACCATTCCGAGATGGA
>NZ_JAPZQJ010000358.1:0-2433 GCF_027530405.1 Microcystis sp. LE19-41.2A
GTTCACCGGTGTGATTCTTGCGGCCACATTGAACCGAGAGATACGGCATCAGCGAAGGTAATCGAGAACCGAGGAAAAAACGCGGTCGGACTGACCGTGTTAGAAAACGCTTGCGGAGGCGATCTGACGGGGATCGACCGGTTAAACCAGGTCGATCTAGTTAAAAACCTATGAACCGAGAATCTCCCGCTACACCGCGCGAGCGGTTAGCGGGGGAGAGTCAAAATTAGAATGATTAAACCCCAACCATAACCCCGCCTCGATAGCCGATAACCGATCGCTAAACATGGATCCATCTTTCGCCCTTACCCTGCAAATTGTCATCACTGTGGTGGCGGGGATTACAGCCCAAGTCATCGCCGAATACCTGAAAGTTCCCAGTATTGTCTTCCTGCTCATTTTTGGGATTGCTTTAGGGTCCGATGGTTGGGAAATTTTACAGCCCCAAAGTCTGGGAATTGGCTTAGAAGTCCTTGTTGCTCTCTCTGTGGCGATTATCCTATTTGAAGGCGGTTTAAGCTTAAGCGGACGGGAATTAGGGCGAGTTTCTGGCAGTTTACGCAATCTTGTCACCCTCGGTACTTCCATCACTCTCATCGGTGGCGGTATGGCAGCCCACTGGTTGGGGGAATTTCCCTGGCCGATCGCATTTCTTTACGCTTCTTTAGTGGTGGTAACTGGTCCGACGGTGATCGGGCCTTTGCTGAAGCAAGTAGCCGTAGATCGACGGGTGGCGACGCTTTTGGAAGGAGAAGGGGTATTAATCGACCCTGTGGGCGCAATTTTAGCCGTAGTGGTGCTAAATACGATTATTGATAGTCATTCCCGCCCCATGGAAATTATCACTGGTTTAACCCTGCGTTTAGGCATCGGGGCGGCGATCGGCATTGCTGGAGGCGGATTGTTAAGTTTTATTATAAAAACTTGCAATTTTTTGACTTTTGAGCTAAAGAATCTCGTGGTTTTAGCGGGAGTCTGGGGGTTATTTGGTTTATCGCAATTTAGCCGCAGTGAATCGGGGTTAATGGCGGTGGTAATGGCGGGAATTGTGCTAAAAGCGGCGGCTGTTCCCGATGAACGGTTATTAAGACGTTTTAAGGGTCAATTGACGACTCTTTGCGTGTCGGTACTGTTTATTTTACTAGCGGCGGATCTTTCGATCGCCAGTGTCATCGCTTTGGGTTGGGGCAGCGTCCTGACGGTGTTAGTCTTGATGCTGGTGGTGCGTCCCCTGAGTGTGGCCTTGTGTACCCTAAAAAGTGACCTAAATTGGCGACATAAGCTATTTATCGCTTGGGTTGCCCCTAGGGGAATCGTTTCGGCTTCTGTAGCTTCTTTATTTGCTATTTTACTCACCCGTGCCGGTATTAATGGCGGTGAAGCGATCAAAGCTTTAGTCTTTTTAACAATTTTAATGACCGTTTTTATTCAGGGATTAACGGCGCGGTGGGTGGCAAAAGGGCTAAAAATCACTTCTTCTGCGGCAACAGGGGCAGTAATCGTCGGTTGTAATCCCCTAGGTCGCTTAATCGGTTGTTTATTCCAAGAACAAGGAGAAAACGTGGTTTTAATCGATACGGATGCCAGGGCCTGTGAACAAGCAGAAGAAGACGGTTTGACGGTGCTGCAGAGTAGCGGACTTGATACAAAAATACTGCAAGAAGCAGGCATCGAATCCATGGGGACTTTTCTGGTTTTGACTAACAATAGCGAGGTTAATCTGGTTTTAGCCCAAAGAGCCGGCGAGGAATTTCATCCTCCCCGGGTTTTGGCTGCCTTTGCGGGAACCCCTAACCCAGATAAAAATAAGGTTAATCAGGTTTTTCTCCCTAGTTTTTCGGTCAAGGAATGGAATCAGTATTTAGACGATAATCAGATTAAATTGGGTAAAACTATCTTTAAAGGCAATGATTTGAGCGAACAACAGACCAGATTAACTAAATTAATCGAAAATGGCGAACTGCTGCCCCTACTATTGCGTCGTGATAATTCCCTACAGGTAGTAACAGAAGGGGAAGAATGGCGCACCGGAGACGAATTAATCTATATTCTGCGCGATTTACGCCCACAACTGCTTAAACGTCTTTCCGGCACTGTCAGAACTCGTTTATCTTTAGAAATCTTACCCGAAGTGGAAATTGTCGCCAGTAGATAAGTAATGGGACAAAATTAACTTCTTGGTTAGGATAGGAACTCTGGCAACAGTAAAGGGATGAGCAGAGATTCAGCTTAACTTAAGCAAGTAGTTATAATTAAATTGAAGATAGATTTTGCCTCAGATCCCCCCTTAGTCCCCCCTTGATAAGCTATCCATTAGTCGGATCTTTCTTAACAAAAAGAGAAGAAACTTAAAAAAAGGGGAAACGATTGATAGGTATAGTTTTGAAAGAAGGAATTAAGGTGGAGGTAAGCAAAAAAATGGAGAAATGGGCA
>NZ_JAPZQJ010000604.1:0-1062 GCF_027530405.1 Microcystis sp. LE19-41.2A
GTTGTTGATGACGGTGAGCTTCTCTTTGTAATTGTTCCCGCACAGTCAACAGTTTAGATAAACAAGCGAGAATTCCCTCAATCGTGACAGGATTGCGATAGGGTTCCAATAGACAAGGGGTTTGAGCTAATTTGCCCAATAGGCCTAATTCGGGCGGCATTTCTGGGGAAGTCGGTCGAAAATACACATCGATTTCTTGAGTTTCTGCCGTCACATCAAGGCTAGTTTTCACGTCACCAGAAGAAGAAAGAAAGGTTTCGAGGTAGTCTTTCACTAAATTTATCCCAAAGAAAGCGAGTCAAGACCTAAGTTATTAAATCAATGATGATGATTATTTTATCATCTTCAAAGCCTATTTATTAGTTCAGCCAATTAATTAAGTCAGCTTGAGTCTCAAAGTCTAGCAATGCTTCTCCTAAGTCTTCTAATTGTTCAACGGCTAGTTTTTGGATAGTTTCGGTAATATGCGGGGGCAGTTCACCAAAACGTCGGTTAAGCAAGCGTAGCACTAGGTTGGCTTCTCCTTTTTGAAGTCCGATAGCTTCTCCTTCTTGAATGCCTTCGATTCTGCCTTTTTGAAGTCCGATAGCTTCTCCTTGTTGAATCGCTGCTTCTCTATCTTGTTCGTATAAAGGGGCTAAACGCATAATAAATTTACTCTCCTCCTGGGTTCTTTTGGGTAAGGCTTGCAAGTTCCTACTCAAATTGTATAATAATTTTAAGGAAGCTGATTTAAAGGGATGACTAGAAGACAAGGCCTCTAATTCATCAATCGCTCTGCTTCTGGTTCCTCCTCTGCCTAATAATCTTAACCAAAGGGTTTCAGGGGTTTCGGGTAATTGATGCAGGACAATAAGGGATGTATTTAATGCTGGAGGTAAAAAATAAATTCCTTCTCCCCAATCTGGATGATTGAGAGCGGAAAAAGCAGTTATAATCCTCTGACTGGCAGTAGGAGTTAGTATCCATAGTCTAGGAATATTTTCTGCTAATAAGGGTTGTTGATGACGGTGAGCTTCTCTTTGTAATTGTTCCCGCACAGTCAACAGTTTAGATAAACAA
>NZ_JAPZQJ010000654.1:0-7856 GCF_027530405.1 Microcystis sp. LE19-41.2A
AATTAAAGCATATCTAAAGAGTTTTGAGTTAAAAGTTAAACTTCAAGTTTTTATTCAGGACAAATGTACTGGTTAACTAATTTTTTGGGGAAAATTAGTTAACCCATGATTATAACATATAATTAATTTGCAAGAGTTCTAATGAAGTGCTAAAAGCACTATTTTTTCGATCAATTTTACCCTGATTGTTATAGAGGGTTCTTTCTTCAGTAACCACCACATCCACTGTAGCTTGATCCCCAGAGGCTGTAAAATTATTAACTGAATCTATTCTCTGAACTCCATAGATATAATAAGAGCCATTATTAGCTAACCATTCGGAAGAACTTTCTTGACCATCAGAGCGCTTTATGTTGTAATCATAAGCTTTACCTGTAAGTAATTCTTCTCCTAAATAGGTTTGATAGGAAGGACCGAAAATATCTCTTTTTGCCTTTAACCAGCGCTCGATTAAATCCACCGCTTCTGAACGAGAAATAGAGTTAACTGTCCGTTGAGGAACAGGTGAATAGACGGGTTCAGGACTGGGGGAATAGACAGCTTCAGGACTGGGTGAGGTATCGATGACGCCTTGGGTGATTTTAACTTGATTAAAGTATTTAATTAGCTGCCTTTGTAAATCTTGAGCGCGATTTAAGTCACTAAAAGTTGCTACCTGAATATTACCATCATTAACAAAAGCATCGCGACAAAAGTTATTTTTAACTCTCTCTAAACTATCCTCGTCAGTTACTACAACTTTATAGTAAGTATCGGTGATATTCTCATCTCCACAGACGTTTTTAGGAAACTCATTATTAATGGTAATATCTGAGTCTTGATTCTCTGGGGAAGGTGACGGAGAAATTGACTCATCTCCAGAAGAATTTGAGAGATAATAACTTAAGACAAAACCACCTAAAATGCCAGTACCGATCATACTCCCTATAATTATCGCTTTCACCCATTCAGGTAAGGTGCGGGGATTAGAAACAGGTTTTGACGTTACAGGAGAAATTACCTGAGTAGGAGCGGGAGTAGGAGCAGGAACAACGATATTTGTTGCTACAATTGATGGGGTATTTTGTAGCGCTTCTAACATCTCTTTTGCGGTTAAATAACGTTCGTTAGAGCGCGGTGAAATAGTTTTATCTAGGACGGCTGCTAAACTGATATTAGTATTTAAAGCGAACTGCCGCCAATAAATTTTTCCTGTCATCGGATCGCTCTCTAACATTTCAGGAGTTTTGCCAGTTAGTAGATAAATAGCCGTCAATCCTAAAGCGTAGAGATCACTACTATAAACTGGACGACCGATCGCTTGTTCTGATGGCATAAAACCGGGAGTACCGATAACAATAGAATTAAGAGAATGCCCGGAATTAGAAACCACCGTTCCCATAGTTTCTTTAACTGCACCGAAATCAATTAGGAACGGTAAATTATCATAAATCCGTAGAATGATATTATCGGGTTTTATATCTCGATGGATAATTTTTTGTCCGTGAACATAAATTAAAACCTGTAGAATACTAACTAAAATCTCTTTGACTTGATCATCGGTAAAAACTCCTTTACTCTGTATTCTTTGGCTGAGAGTTTCTCCCTCGATAAATTCCTCGACTAAATAAAATTGATTATTTTCCTCAAAATAAGCGTATAGTTTGGGAATTTGGGGACTATTTTCGCTCAATTTTTCCAGGATAGCCGCTTCTCGCTCAAACCTTTCTTTGACGAGATTGTGAACCTGGGGATTGTCATTAATCGGTTTTAGCTGTTTAATCAGACAGAGACGTTTTGAAGGCATTTGGCTATCTTCTGCCAAAAAAGTCTCTCCGAAACCACCATCGGCAATTAATCGCAAGACTTTGTAACGATTTTGTAGAATTAAATCCGTCATGGGGAAATATTACTGTTTACTTAACAATCTCCACCGATAACTAATAACTGAGGTGATGGCAGGGCAAATCAGATAAAGAGGGTATTTAATTGACCATTTATGTGGATAATCTAAATCCATCTAGACCACCAATGTTGCATCCTGTAATAAAATTTAACATTTAGCAATAATGTCGGGGGCGTGTTTGCGGCAATAACCTTGAATAAAAAAACAAAATTAGCAATCTGCGCCCCACGCACCAGTTAAGTAAGTAATCTCAATTAATTGTGAGATAGTGGGACAGGGTTCTGGTTCTTTGTATTTTATCTTTAATTGTAACCGGCTACTTAGTTGATGATAGGTGGTGCGTTACGACGGATTGTTACCTTCAAGTCAAAGCAGCAATTTTGGCCGTCTAACGCACCCTACGTTTTACTTCTGACGTTGATGTTTTTAAGCATTATTGACCTTCTCACCTCTAAGAGCCGAAAATAAACAGAGACGACCCAAACCCAAGATTACTGGTGAGAAGTTTTCCTGACTGGGGGACTCTAGATTGCAACCAGCAAATTCTTGCTGTATTTCTGTTATAAAATAGGGCCAAATGGTTAAGAAAAAATTACCGCTAAAAATTATTTGATCGATATCCTCAAGACTTTTTTGCTGTTTTTCTAACAAATCATTAATTTTTTGTCTTAAATTATCTAGATATGGTATAATGACCTTCTTATTTAAATCGGTGCGACTGACCGTCCAAGTATGACCGGCTAGAGAGGAGGTAAATTCGCTTTCTTCTTGCAGGATTAATTTGGTTAATCTAGCGGCTGCCAGTAAAGATTTTTTTAAGGGATTAGTATCGGTGAGATCGGAGCGGGAAAGAGGCAAAAAAGAACGCCAGAGAGGATAAATTAAGTGAGAGAGTATGGCCCGTTCATAGGTGTTTTCCCCGTAGTTAAAATGGCTCAGAGCGATCGCTTGACGGGATAAAGAGCGAGTTTGCGGTGGGACTTCCACTATTGCTAAAGTGGTGGTCTCCCGCTTCCCTTCGATAACCAGTAGGGTTTGGGGTTGGGGTTGGTCGCTAGTGGGAATATGGGCCAGAGCAGTAGCGAGCGCTGTTTCTAGACTAGATAGGCGATCGGGGGGTATTAGTTGCGCTGTGAGAAGGGCTTTTTTCAGGTCATCCGTGGGGGTTTCCCCGTCATCGGTGATAATAATAGCTTCTAATCGATCTAGGGCTTCCCAGAGCCAAGAATCGGTGCTAAAATCCCGATTAGATAGCCAACTAATTAGATATTCTTCCACCTGAGAGCAGGGTAAGAGATCGCTTGTTCCCGTTGCCAGACTCCAAGAAAGAGGATAAAAATCGATCAGTCCCTGGCTTTCCCGAAAAAAGACAACTTTTACCCCCTCTGGTTGCACCTCCATTCCCAGGGACCAACGGGCAACTTCAGGGGTTGGAGCGGGCAACAATAAGGGAGAAAGCATCACTCTGGCCGATTCTAAATGTTGACGAGTGGCGATAATTGTCTCGGAAGTAACTTCTTGCGGGTTAACTAGAGAGGAAATCACCTTGGCAAGAATCCGATCGATCTCGGTCAGTAGGGAGTAAAAATCCTGTTTATCGGTCACTGGATCATTAAAAATACCCACAACTTTCCATTGTAGAATCACCTGCCTAAAACGAACAAAATTTAAATATTAAACCATGGAAGAAAAACGCTATCCTGCGGAAAAATCAGCAGAGATTCAAAAATTATTGGATACAGCCACCTTATTGGTCGGTTTGCCCCCTGAAACCCTCGATCAAGTTACTTCTCATGCTGTCACCCGAACTCATCCTGCTAATCGGGCGATTTTATTAGAAAATGATTGGGGTGGTTCGGTTTACTTTATTCTGGATGGTTGGGTGAAAATTCGTACTTACGATAGGTCGGGTAGAGAAGTCACCTTAAATATCGTCGGTAAAGGGGAAATAGTCGGAGAAATGGCCGCTTTAGACAAATCTACCCGCTCCAGCGATGCTATCACCTTAACCACGGCCACAATTAGCAGTATTCCCGCCCAAGATTTTGTTAATCTGCTCAAATCGGAACCTTTAGCGGGAATTCGTCTTTCTCAGTTAATGGCCAAGCGTTTGCGTCAACTTAACCGGCGTTTACGTTTGCGCGAGGCCGATAGTCTCTCCAGAGTGGCCGATACTTTACTCTTTTTAGCCGAAGGTCAAGGAGAAAAAAGCGGTCAGGGTGCGATAATTCCTAATTTACCTCACCGGGAGTTGAGTAGTATTAGTGGACTTGCCCGGGAAACTGTGACCCGCTCCTTGACCAAATTGCAGAAAAAAGGCCTGATTCAACGACAGCAGCAATCTCTCTGTATTCCCGATCTGGCCGCTTTAGAAAAAGCGATCGCCTAAATTCAGTTATCAGTTATTAGTTATCAGTTATCGGTTATCATACTAAATCCGGTTATTAAAGACTGATTATTTATCCCCCCTGTTGCCTGTTGCCTGTTGCATGAGTGCCTATCTTCACTAGGAAATTTATTTTGCACGATTACTTATGACTGAAAAATTAACCGGTTTTGGATTGGTGCTGGTGACAACAACCAGCGAAACGGAAGCGGAAAACTTAGCGATCGCCTTACTTAACGAGCGCTTGGCAGCTTGTGTCAGTATTTACCCGATTCGTTCCATTTATCGTTGGCAGGGACAGATTGAAAACGAGAGCGAATGGCAATTAGCGATTAAAAGCGATTTAAAGCAGTTTGAGCAGTTATCGGCGAAGATACAGGAACTTCATCCCTATGCAGTCCCAGAAATCATCGCTTTACCGATTGTGGCGGGTTCTCAGACCTATTTAGACTGGTTAGCCTCCCATACAGGTGGGGTGTCGGAATAGACCGATCGGTAAGTTTAGCGAAAAAAATCTATATAATTCTTAATAAACTATCTCAGGAAGCGCAAAAAGTTTTAATCTAGATGCTGATTAAATTTTTAAACATCTGGTTTTAAGACCGATCGCCTCCACGATTGGAGAACTCAGCACATCGTCAAGGGAGATAGTTAAAATCCAATGAGTCTTAAGGCAAGCGGTGGCAGCTCCTTAGCGCGTCCCCAACTCTATCAAACCGTCCCAGTATCTGCCATTACCCAAGCAGAACAACAAGACCGCTTTCTCGATAAACCCGAACTCAATGAACTGATCGCCTACTTCCAATCGGGGAGCAAGCGCTTAGATATTGCCCAAACGCTCACCCGGAACTCCGATCTGATCGTCTCACGGGCAGCTAACCGGATTTTTACCGGTGGTTCCCCCATGGCTTACCTAGAAAAACCCCCCGTGGAAGAAATGGCTATGGTGGGTGCGGGTAAAGTTATCAACGTCCAGGAAGGGATGAAATTAGGAACCGTTACCTACGCGGAAAGCGGGTCCGGTGGCGGCAGTGGCCTTCTCGGTGGCTTAAAAGGGATTTTCGCCTCTAGCGGCCCGATTCCCCCCGGATTCCGACCGATCAACGTCTCTCGTTACGGTCCGAGCAATATGCAGAAGTCCCTCCGGGATTTATCCTGGTTCCTGCGTTATATTACATACGCGATCGTGGCCGGCGATACCAGTATCCTGATCGTTAATACCCGCGGTTTAAGGGAAGTTCTCGAAAATGCCTGTTCCATTGATGCCACCATCGTGGCCCTGCAAGAAATGCGGGCCGCTTCGATCGAGTATTTCCAGAGAGACAAGGATGCGGCCACTTTAATCAGTGACTATTTCAATATCCTACTGGGTGAATTAAAAGCCCCCACCCCCTCTAATAAACTGCGTCAGCGTCCCAGTAGTGACCAACAGGGTTTAAGTCTTCCCCAAAGCTACTACAACGCCGCCGAAAAACGGCAAAAGTTTGTCATGAAAACCGGTTTATCGGAGTCGGAAAAATCTTCGATTATCAAGGCCGCCTACAGACAAATTTTTGAACGGGACATCACTCGCGCCTACAGTCAGTCCATTTCTGACCTAGAATCGAAGGTGAAAAACGGCGACATCTCGATGAAAGAATTCGTCCGTCGTCTCGGTAAATCGCCTCTCTACCGTAAACAGTTCTTTGAACCTTTTATCAATAGTCGCGCCCTAGAATTGGCTTTCCGTCATTTCCTCGGTCGCGGTCCTTCCTCCCGGGAAGAAGTGCAGAAATACTTCTCGATCGTCTCTAGCGGCGGTTTAGCGGCGTTAATCGATGCTTTAGTCGATTCTCAGGAGTATTCAGACTATTTCGGCGAAGAAACCGTTCCCTATCTCCGGGGTTTGGGTGCAGAAGCGCAGGAATGTCGTAACTGGGGGATGCAGATCGACCTGTTTAACTACAGCGCACCTTTCCGCAAAGTTCCCCAATTTATCACCACTTTTGCTAAATACGATCGCCCCTTACCGGATCAGCACGTTTACGGTTCCGGAAATGATCCCCTAGAAATCCAATTTGGGGCAATTTTCCCGAAAGAAACCCGCGAACCTAGTTCTAGTCCCGCTCCCTTCGGTAAAGATACCAAACGTATCCTCATCCACCGCGGACCTGCCACTAATAACCAAAATAGCAACCCCGGCGCCCGAGGTGAATTCCCCGGTACTTTGGGACCGAAAGTTTTCCGTCTCAATAACGAGTTACCCGGTTCTAGCAATGGGGTAAGCGTTAAATTTGGCGAAAGTTCCACCCAAAGAGTGATTTTAGCGGCTTATCGTCAGGTTTTCGGTCGAATGCCCTACGAAGGTCAGCGTTTATCCGTGGCCGAGATTAAGTTAGAAAATGGCGATATTACTCTGCGCGAGTTTATCAAAACCCTAGCTAAATCCGAGGCTTTCCGGAAAATCTACTGGACTCCTCTCTATGTGGTGAAAGCGATCGAATATATTCACCGTCGTCTGCTCGGTCGTCCCACCTACGGTCGTCAGGAAATGAATCAATACTTCGATCTTTGCTCGAAAAAAGGCTTCTATGCTTTAATCGATGCTCTGATCGACAGTCCTGAATATACGGAAGCTTTTGGTGAAGATACGGTTCCCTACGAGCGCTATCTAACTCCCCAAGGGATGCAGTTACGGATGGTGCGTTTGGGCAATCTCCGCGAAGATATCGGCCAAAGAGTTGATAAAGAGGAAACCCCGCGCTTTATTGAATTGGGTACACCTTCGGTCTCAATTCGCACTGAACCCGATATTCAATCTCGTGTCGGTCAAGGTGTCACGGTTCAACGGGAACAAACTAAGGTCTTTAAACTGTTAACTAATCTGGATAAAGTTGCCGTACAAAATACTGTTCGCGCCGCCTATCGTCAGATTTTTGAACGGGATCTCGAACCCTATATCATCAATGCCGAATTTACCGCTTTAGAGAGTAAATTAAGCAATGCTGAGATCACGGTGAAAGAGTTTATTGAGGGTTTAGGTGGTTCGGATCTTTACCTGAAAGAATTCTATGCTCCCTATCCGAATACGAAAGTAATTGAATTGGGAACCAAGCACTTCTTAGGTCGCGCTCCCTTGAATCAAAAAGAAATCCAGAAATATAACCAAATTCTGGCAACTAAGGGATTAAAGGCCTTTATCGGTGCCATGGTTAATAGCATGGAATACCTACAATTATTTGGTGAAGATACGGTTCCCTATCGTCGTTTCCCGACTCTACCAGCCGCTAATTTCCCCAATACGGAACGCTTATACAATAAGCTGACTAAACAGGATAGTGAACTGGTGGTTCCCAGTTTTAAACCGGTAGTTAAAGTCGGTGGCTAATTAGTCCTTGAAGTTAGTTAATTTAGCTCGTGTTCAACACGAGCTTTTTTCAGGACAAATTACTGCCCAAAATTTATTAAGTAGGTAGGCGTTAAAAATTATCAGATGCCCCCCTTATCAAGGGGGGATTAAGGGGGGACTAAGGGGGGATCGGCACCCCCCTTATCAAGGGGGGCAGGGGGGATCGAACCTAAAATCCATTTTTAATTTAATTATAA
>NZ_JAPZQJ010000495.1:0-1070 GCF_027530405.1 Microcystis sp. LE19-41.2A
ACCCTTATATAGAAAGGCATTTAGCGATTTTTGTCAATTGTTTTTTATCTAGAGCGAACTAATCAATTAAGTCTCTTGCCAGATAAGGATTTAGTCGATTTATGCCCCCCTATCGAACCATAACAAGTAACGAAGAGCCTAGCTTATTAAGATCGGCGACCGCACTTTAACCCACAGTTTCAATCAATGTACATGGTGCGTTCCCCAAAAATCTATTAGTGGAGTAGTAGGACTTACATTAGGGAACGCACCCTACGGCGATAGCGATTTGCTGAAACCGAGCTCAATACATACTGCTTTCTCTATTTCTTCCCAATAAACGTCTTCTAAAACACCCTGTTTATTCTTAATTCTTTGAGAATCTACAGCCCTCATTTGACTTAAGTTGATGTGTCGATCTCCGTCTAGTCCATTCTGCACTGTCGGGGTAATATTGACAACAAAAGGATAAGTCCTTTTCCCGGGCAACAATGGAGCAACTACTGTCGTTGTTCCATTTTGATTGCCAATATCGTTTTGTAAAATCAGGCAAGGACGTTCTTTATCGGTTTCATAACCAAGAACGGGTTTCAGATCGATCCACCAGATCTCTCCTCGCTTATAGGTTAGTCTTCCATTAGGCATTTAGACCATCGCCCACTACAATATCCCAGACAGAGATTTCTGCTTGCATCTCTGGATCATTGGCCTGATCTTTATAAGCGTCTTCTAGCTCTTTCATAAAAACCCTTCTCTTCTCTTGCCAGAGAACATCATTTATGAAGCTGCTACGATTGCTTGCTAGTCGATCTACAAATTCCAAAACTTCGTCGTCTAAGGTTATGCTAACTTTCTTACTCATTGCCATAAACTGTTTACGACAGCCTGGTAGGATTAGATCATCATACTAACTAATCCTACATTAATTGTCAATGCCTGCCTCTGATCTGTAAGTAGGGTCTGCTGAAAAAGTTTTTCCTGGGGGTAGGAGTCAGTAGCCGGTCGTCAGGAGTCGGTCGTTTCAGGCTTTGTTGCCCTTGTTTTTTGTACCAAGCGATGTACCACAAGAAGGATAATGCAAGGTTTTTGAA
>NZ_JAPZQJ010000374.1:0-2403 GCF_027530405.1 Microcystis sp. LE19-41.2A
CAGCAATTCTCATTTTAAAAAGTAACAAGTGATACAGACAGAAACAAAGCTTTAAGCAAGCTACAAAATGCGCTCCCGCGAGTGCGACTGCATCGCAGAGAAGTGAGTATATAGAGTATTTATACTCAAAATATTTGAAAGATGGGAGAAATCTAGAACAAAAGTTCTCTACATCAGAAAGAGAACCAAATAAAAATTGATGATTGTTGTCTGTTGAGGTAAAATTATTAAGTTGGAAATATTAATTAATCAAACTGTTCTGCGATGACGAAAAAGGCTGTGACTTGAGAAATTCCTGAATTAAGACAATTTTTAGTTCAAGAATTACATGACTTACCCGATGACAGAAAACCAGGAAACAATACCAAATATCAGGTAGAAGATGCAGTTAAGGCGGCTTTTTCGGTTTTTTTTACTCAGTCACCTTCTTTTTTAGAGCATCAACGTTTGATGAAAAGTAGTAAGGGAAAAGATAATGCTTCAAGTTTATTTGGTATCAAAAAAATACCTGGTGATAATCAAATCAGAAACCTGTTAGCTCCTATCCCAGCTGCCACAATATTTGGCTCTTTTCAACAAGTCTATCAATGGTTAAAAAAACCGGGAGTTATTAAAAAATTTTTCTACTTAGATGAGGAAATTTTAATAGCTTTAGATGGTACGGAATATTTTTCTTCAAAGAAAATTAGTTGTCCCCATTGTAATTGCCGCAATCCTCGTAATGGAACGACAACTTATTTTCATGGTTGCGTCACGCCAATTGTGGTTTCTCCTGAGCAAAAACAAGTGATTAATTTAGAACCAGAATTTATTAAAAAACAAGATGGGCAGCAAAAACAAGATTGTGAAAATGCGGCTGTTAAAAGATGGTTAGATAAGAATCATCAAAAGAAGTATGGTTATCCTGTAACCCTGTTAGGAGATGACTTATACTCTCGCCAACCTATCTGTGAGTTAGCTCTAAAACAAGGTTATAATTTTATTTTTGTTTGTCTTGAAAATTCTCATAAAACCTTATATGAATGGCGAGAATTTTTAGAAAAAAGTGGAGAAGTTAAAACCGTAGAAAAGAAACAATGGGATGGACGAAAGAATCTCATTTATCGTTATCGTTATGTTTCTAGAGTTCCTCTGAGAGAGGTCGAGTCAAGTCTCGAAGTTAATTGGTGTGAAGTCACAGTCATTAATGAAAAAACACAGAAAATTATCTATCAAAATAATTGGATTACCAATCATCAAATTACTGAAAATAATGTTGAAAAAATTGTCAAAGCTGGACGCAGCAGATGGAAAGTTGAGAATGAAGGAAATAACGTTCTTAAAAATCACGGTTATAATTTAGAACATAATTTTGGTCATGGTCAAAGTCATTTATGCGAGTTCTTGTTGTCTTTAAATTTACTAGCTTTTTTATTTCATACCGTTTGAGATTTAGTTAATCATACTTATCAAAAGATTCGTGAGTTATTAGTTACTCGCACCAGTTTTTTTAATGATATTCGTACTTTATTAAAATATTTTTGGTTGAAGAATTGGTCAGAGTTTTTCTTGTTTATTCTTCCCGAATATGTCCCGCTCAAAAAAATAAATTCTCGTTAAAAATGTCAATTTTTCGAGAGAAGGAAAGATTATTTTATTCATTGAAAAAACCACAAATTAGGTCAGAATTTCAGCTAAATTTATGAGTTGAGATAAGTTTTTTATGGGCAGATATTTTAAAACTGTCTCTTGAAGCTAATTATGATGATTATCTTGAAAAAAAATGATAATTAGACAGAAGTTCTCTTGTTCACATAGAGAACTTTATCTTCTTTTGTTTTCAAAATGAGAATTGCTGGTATTTTATCCATGACTACAATGCACAGCAAAGCAAAGGATTAAGCCGCCATCACTACTACCGAATCACCACCGTAACTCTTCCATGATTACCTTGCTATTTGATCACTTCTAGGGTATCAAAAAACCCTTTAGTCTAAAAGGTCAAACTGAATTAATTTGGTTTAAAGTTGAACTTAGCAATGTTTGACAATCCCGATCGGTAGAGAAAGCAAGAAAAGAAAATGACTCCAGCACTCGCAACCCTTGAATTAAATCTTCAGACTAACGTAAGCAACGCTCAAGTCCTGCCGGTCGCAACGCGCTCGCTACGCGAGATCGCCCACCAGCCAAAAATTGACTGCCAAGTGCCGCACTCGCTGCCGGGGCGCCTTCGCCTGGGCATCCCCAAACTGGCTGGAGATACCACATATAGCGAGAAACTGACTTATCGAAAATTTGGGTTAAAACCCCGTCCTTTTAGGACGGCTTTAAGCTACAATGGAAAAAGCGATAACCAAGCTAAAAACTGAACCTTGACAACAGATAGTAGGGGGTTTTGTTCAGAAAAGAATTCAAATTCGGCCT
>NZ_JAPZQJ010000652.1:0-1848 GCF_027530405.1 Microcystis sp. LE19-41.2A
TTTTGGGTGTTGGGTGTTGAGGGTTGAGGTTTTAGGGTGTAGTGGGGAATTTAGCTGAAATTTCCCTATCTCCCTATCTCCCCATTTCCCCATTCCCTAGCTCGGGGTTGGGGTTTTAGGGTTTTGGGTGTTGGGTGTTGAGGGTTGGGGTTTTAGGGTTTTGGGGTAGTGGGGAATTTAGCTGAAATTTCCCTATCTCCCTATCTCCCCATTTCCCCATTCCCTAGCTCCTATACTCTAACTGCTAATTGTTCGCGGTAAAGAGTAAGCATTTCGGGGATAACTTGATTGAGATTGCCAGCGCCGAGGAACAGAGCTAGATCCCCTGGTTGGAGAATTTCTAGCAGGAATTGACTTAAAGAACTCAATTCAGGGTGATAGTAGGCGTTTTTATGGTGTTTTTTCACCTGTTCAGCCACTTGCTGCCCGGTGACGTGATTGATATTCACTTCCCCGGCACTATAAATATCCGTTAAGACTACCACATCGGCGGAACTGAAAGCGGCTCCGAATTCCTCCAAAAAGGCAGTGGTGCGACTGTAACGATGGGGTTGGAAAATAGCGATCGAACGTTGGTACTGTTTGCCTTCTACCTTTAATTTTGCCGCCGCTAAAGTAGCCAACAATTCGCTAGGATGGTGGGCATAATCATCAATAAAAGTAATGCCGTTTGCTTCTCCCTTGTGTTCAAAACGGCGTTTTGCCCCGGCAAAAGTAGCGATCGCATCGGCAATAACGGCAAATTCTAAACCGAGATAACGTCCGATGGCCACCACTGCCAAAGCATTACTAATATTATGTTGCCCGGGGATTTTCACTTCCATTTGTCCCAAATAACTACCCTTTTCCCAGACGGAAGCTTTCATCATTCCCTGTTCATAGATAATCTCGCTGACGGTGTAATCGGCACCTTTTTCGGGATCGAGACTATAACTAATCGTCGGACGGAAATGCTCGGCGATCGTGTCACAATCTAAACAAGCGACTAAAATCTGGCACTGATGGGCGAATTCATGGAAAGTATCGATAACTTCGCTTAAATTCTGGTAATGATCCGGGTGATCTAGCTCAATATTGGTGATTACGCCGATTTTCGGGGCGTGCTTGGTTAGGGAACCATCGGACTCATCGGCCTCTGCCACTAAAAAACGCCCTTGACCAAGACGAGCGTTACCTTCCCAAGCGTCCACCTCACCACCGACAATGATCGTGGGGTCTAATCCCGCTTCTAACAAAACGTAACCGATTAGGCTGCTAGTGGTGGTTTTTCCGTGGGTGCCGGCGACGGCGATACTGTCGTAATCAGCGATTAAAGCCGCTAAAACGTCGCTACGGTGAAAAATTGGGTATCCTAAGTCTCTGGCCGCTTGATATTCCTTGTTATGGTCATTAATCGCCGTGGAGCAGATTACTTGCGGAACTGTTTGGCTACTGTTTTGAGGGCCTGGAGAATGAAATAAAGCTAAATTATTTGCCTCTTGACGGTGGAAAATCTGCGCTCCCGCTCCCTGTAGCCTTTGGGTGATATGAGTAGGACGTAAATCGGAGCCAGACACAGGTAAATTGCGCTTGGCTAAGATATAAGCGAGGGCTGACATCCCAATACCGCCAATACCGATAAAATGGAAAGGTTGGCCGTTAAAATTAACTTTTTTCACTTTTTTCACTCCTCAGACCCACAATTATATAAGTTTTAAACTCGATCGGTAGTAAAGTCAACCTCATGATAGGGGCATTTGAGCAGAATTCCCAAGTGTTGCCCAGTCACCTTGCAACATCCTTGACGCAGAATTAAAATTTTTTCTCCCAATTCCCTTTTTTTGGGGTGTGGGGTGTGGGTGTGGGGTG
>NZ_JAPZQJ010000446.1:0-3837 GCF_027530405.1 Microcystis sp. LE19-41.2A
TAAATCTCATTACCACGTCGGGCGAATTCTTCTTTGCTGTAGCGGAGTTGATTAACTGTCATTGTCCTGACCCCGTTGCCACTTTTGCCCCTCTATTTTAACCTAAACATTGGCAATCTTCGCTAACATTCCCCAACTGGGTCCACAAGAGCGGCATCGCACTTAGACTCACAGTTTCAATCAATGTGCATGGTGCGTTCCCCAAAATCGATCGCTGGAGCGGTAGGACTTGCATTAGGGAACGCACCCTACAAGATTCCTACACAAATAGTAGCGTATGCCGCCGTTCCGCGTGCAAGCGCTTGTTAGACAAATGAATGAAACAAAATTTTCACGGCTTCTCCTAATGAAATCTTAACGATATCCATAGATAATGATAGCCCTTTCTCTTTTACCAATGATTTTGCTTTATTCCATACAGTATCACTCCGTGCTTTATCTAAGAATTCATGCCCTTCCCATGTAATACGATTAATAATCACTAAATCTGGAATATCTGTTTTATGAGTGCTTGGATAATGGACATTTCCGTGTAATAAACCTGCTTCAATTAATAAGGCTTTGTGATAATTGACCTCATTACCTGAATAAGACGACAAATCAACCTCTATCTCTTTTTCAAGATCGAGGAGTATTAAGCGAATCAAGTCTATATTTCTTCGCATAAACTTACCTTACTATTCATAAAAAAGAAAACACTACATTTAAATTCATCAGTTTGTTTTGACTTTGATATAGGTATAAGTAGGGTTATCAAACTGCTGAACTGACGAATAGGAACCGGAAGTATCAACTTGGGAAGGAGGAAGATTGACAGTTATCCAATCGGCTTTCCCCTCCATAAATACGATTTCAATTTCGCCATTTTTATAAATCCGTTTTTCACATGGGCAAGGGGTACGACTTGGATTTACTGTTTCTGTTGAGGTCGGTGAACCAAGAACTTTCGCAACTACATCAGGTGTATTTCCTGCAATGTCGCTGATTTTAATAGCTGGTAATGCTTGGCTAGAAGATATGGGAACTGAAGGAGATGACTGCTCTACAACGTCAGGGGTAGAGTTACCACATCCAGTCAAAAGAATTAAAGAAACAAACGTTAAAAGTCTAAACTTCATGAATAGCTTCTCTATGGTATTACCAAGCCTAGCATTAAGATTTCGCTGGTTGATATTAGGTCTAACTACATATTATACGAAAACTTTCTGCATAACACTCTCCAGAGCAAAGATATGGGTCAACTTTCTGTATATCACCCGTCCTCATACAACATATATACTAATTTGTCAATAGGTAGTAATATTTAATCTGCTTATACTTCGAGTTTTGGTCTGAAAATGGGCGATCAATCCCACATTCCGCACCCTCAACTGTCACATAATACTAAATCGGTTGAGTAACGCACAGAAAACGGGTTTCTCGGAGAAACCCGTTTTCTGCTCATGCACTCATGCAAAAAGGGAGAATAAATAATCAGTCTTTAATAACCGGATTTAGGATTATTTAACCTTTAATCAAGGCTATCACTGGGGCCACCAATCTTCGATCACCTGCGCGATAGTATAGGGACAAAACTCGGGAAAAATGCTGAGGACTAAACCTGTTTGTTTGGCGGCTTCTCGACGCGCTCTGGTGTATTCCTTATCCAAAATTTGCGCGGGATAACCGCGTAGACTGGGACTATCCTCTAATTTGCGACGAATTTGCGATCGCCCATCATTGATGGAATCCAGCCAACTATCGGAGTGCCGTTGGGGTTGATATTGCCACTTGAGCAGATGAAGCAAAATTCGCTCCATTTGAGAACCAATCGCACTGCGTTCACTTTTCCCCAAATCCTCGATTTCCTCGATTAAATGCTCCCAGTCAATGGCATCCCAGCGTTGTTCCCGCAAAAGTTGAGCCGTATCCCGGGCCCAGAGAATTAAATCGCAATTGTAGGTGGTTGGCATAACCGGTTCCCTGTTTTTCAAGCTTTTCGGGTGGGATTGTGGGGTTAATTCTGTTAGGTTAACGATCCGGCGTTTTCTTAATGATAACTGATTACCGTTCGCTTACAGCCCCTTCCGCAGTTCTAGAGTTTCCCAAAACCAGAGACCTTGCACCTCACCATTAACAAAAATATAGGGCCACAACATATATACTCATTTGTCAATAGGTAGTAATATTTAATCTGCTTATATTTCGAGTTTTGGTCTGAAAATGGGCGATCAATAGAGCAGCAATTATTGTGGTTGGGTTGACCCAAGGAAACCCAACAAAGAGTAACCTTTGGGGTGGTTGGGTTTCGCTTTTTCAAGCGAATTGAGCTATTTTCGCCCCAGTCTTGTTTCGATCAACCCAACCTACGCGGCTTAGACTCACAGTTTCAATCAATGTGCATGGTGCGTTCCCAAAAATCGATCGCTGGAGCGGTAGAAGTTGCCTTAGGGAACGCACCCTACAAGATTGCGATCGCTCTAACGGCTGAGTTCAGCCGCCACAGAGAATCTTCAACTTCTATCAGATCATCTCTAGGCGGTCGGATGCAACGATTTGTTATGCGGTTGACTGCGAGGTTTGAGTGGAGTCGAAATAATTTGTCTGCTGCTAGTGGATTGTTTTTTACGAAGATCATTGCAAATTGCTTGCAAATCATAGTTAAAGGACTTCGCGTGTTCTTCACGTATTCTGTAAATTTCTTCTAGAACTTCATCTTTCCACATAATTAATCTCCCATTAGTTCATTAGGTGTACAAATCGTTGGCAGATCATATCCTGCTTCTATACTTATTTGTGCTAGTTTCTTTTGTATTTGAGCATTGGCAATATGCTTACAGTTCCAAGTTAAAAGATAGTCAATTCCGTAAAATGTAGCAACTGCAATATGAAGCGCATCATCAGAGGCTTTAGGGGGGGGGGAGATATAAAGCGTAAATTGCTCTCGGCGTGTGTCCCACCACTCTTGGGTAATCCCCAAGTTTGCCATGAGGATTAAGTTATTGCTGAGTCTGGCTGTTAAGTAACCAACCACGCTAGTTTCAACGTAAACAGTTTCGCTCATTTGAAATGCGCTAGTTAGATCTGTATTTTATCCCAATCTGTGCAAAACTGTCGCTACGAAGCGATGCGCCCTGCTACGCAGTGCCTTCGGCATCGCACTAACGTTGTTAGACCGTTCCACACCCGATTAGCTTAAACTGTTCAATGACTGAATTACGACTATTCCACCCTCGATCGCATCAAGTTGCATCCGATAGCCGTAGAGTAAACTCATACCAACTAAAGGGTCTGTTTCAGCTGCGTTAACATCAATATACCGATATTCACCGTCCCAAATAACAAGACCACTGTAAACGTCAAAGATACAGGTACTTCCATCCCCTAATGTTCCCTCTTCACGGCTATACAACCGTAAGTTGAGGCTGTTGATTACTGTCAGAGGTAAGGTCAAAAAGCCTGTGAACCCTGTATCAATAACAGCATCAATTACTTGCCTCTGTTTACTCTCATTGCTTACGACTAACCTAAGCCTTGCCTCGCAGTTTTGATCAACAATTCCGTTCATCATAAAGTTAAAGCAGACGACCTACGCCAAAGCGGTGAACGCCTTTATGTCCAATTCGGACACGCCAGATTTGAGCATCAGGGTTTCGTTCAAGCAATCGATTAGAAGCAGTTATTGTGTCATTGGCAAGCTCAAAAGCACCTGTTTCAATATCTATGGCTACAATCTTCCCATGATTGCCTTCCTCGACTTGGGGGCGCACCTGAGATTGATAAATCTCATTACCACGTCGGGCGAATTCTTCTTTGCTGTAGCGGAGTTGATTAACTGTCATTGTCCTGACCCCGTTG
>NZ_JAPZQJ010000651.1:0-6318 GCF_027530405.1 Microcystis sp. LE19-41.2A
GTTAAAAATTATCAGATGCCCCCCTTATCAAGGGGGGATTAAGGGGGGACTAAGGGGGGATCGGCACCCCCCTTATCAAGGGGGGCAGGGGGGATCGAACCTAAAATCCATTTTTAATTTAATTATAACCAGCTACTTATCGTCAATCAAGGGGGTAACAATGAGCCAAATTAAAGTTAAAAACTTCGGTCCAATTAAGGCGGGTTTACTAGAAAATGATGGTTTTATCGACGTTCGGAAAGTAACGATTTTTATCGGTAATCAAGGAACTGGAAAAAGTAGCATTGCTAAATTATTATCAATATTAAGCTTGTTGGAAAAAGCTCTATATCGTGGGGATTTAGAGGAAAAATATGTGACTAAATATAATCGTTTTGTTAAATATTTTTGTGAATACCAAAATTTAACCAATTACTTTTTAGCCGAAACCCAAATTGAATACAATGGAGATGTTTATCGAATTAGTTTTGAAAATGAGAAATTATCGATCGAGCGTACTGATAATTCAAAGTATCGAGTACCAAAAATTATTTATGTACCAGCAGAGCGAAACTTTTTGAGTGCAGTAAGATGGCCAGAAAAACTCAAAGGACTGCCAAAATCATTATATACTTTCTGGGAAGAATTGGAGCGCTCACAACGGGAATTATCTGGCAGTTTGACTTTGCCAGTAGGTGAGGTTAAATTGGAATTTGATAAACTCAATAGACTGGCCAAGATTGTGGGTAGTGATTATAAACTAAATCTATCAGAAGCTTCCAGTGGTTTTCAGTCTTTTGTTCCTTTATTTCTCGTTTCTCGAAATATTGCTTTATCGATTAATCGAACTCAAGAAACTTCCGGCAATGAACTCAGTGGAGAGGAGCAAAAAAGATTAAAAATGGAAATCGAGAAAATTCTCTCTAATGATAATCTTTCCGATGACCTAAAAAAGGCAGCACTAGAAGTGTTATCTTCTAAATACCGCAATGAGTGTTTTGTAAATATTGTGGAAGAAATCGAGCAGAATCTATTTCCCCAATCTCAGAAAAAGATTTTATATAAATTATTTGAATTTGCCAATTTAACCCAGGGAAATAAACTAATTTTAACTACTCATAGTCCTTATATTATCAACGATCTAACCCTAGCTATCAAAGCGGATAAAGTTATCAAAAAAATCCTATCATCAGCGATTTCTAACGCCGATTATCTCCAAGAAAAGCTCAACCAAATTGTCCCGAAAGCCTCTTGTATAGCGGCAGAAGATGCTATTGTATATGAATTAACAGAGCAAGGAGAAATCCGAGAACTTGCTACATATAATGGTTTACCTTCTGATGAAAATTATCTCAATCTTTTTCTAGGAGAGACAAATCAGCTTTTTGATGATTTACTAGAAATCGAAGAACAGTTATGAAGATCAATTTCTTTGATAAAAAATGTCAGAGTCAAACCCATCGGCATAAATTTGGAATTTGTGATCGGCCACCTCCCCCAGAAACTCCCGCTTATTTAGATACAGAAAATCCCAAGGATTGGATTGCTATTGTGGAAAACTCTCAAGAAATTGAAGTGACATTTACCGCTATTGATAAATGTATTGAAATTAGAAAAGTCGATGGTAGTGGTATGGATAAACGCTGTGATGGAATGCTGACCTATGCTAATTGTTTGATTTTTGTAGAATTAAAAGAACGAAAGGGGAGAAATCATGAGTGGGTAGGAGACGGATAAAAGCAACTGAGAAACACAATTCGGATATTTATTGAAAATCATGGTATAGAGGATTATTCATCTAGAAAAGCCTACATTGCCAATAACAAAAAGCCTAACTTTCAGACTTCACAAACAGAGAGGATGGAAAAATTTCGCCAAGAAACTGGGTTTAGATTAATCATTCAAAGTATCATCAAAATTGACTGATTCAATTCTCTTTGATTCGGTGGCTCTGAAGATATTGATTTTTTAGAGTTTAGAGATATCCTAGTTTGATGTTGAATCTCACCCTGAATCCGTTGCCAAGCTGTGATCAACTTTAAACTTTTCACTCAAGGAGTGCGGAATAGAACCAGCTTCTCGAACACCAGCTTGAATTTCTGGTAACTTGATCATTGAGTCTCTGTCCTCAAACTTTTTCTAGGTACTGGTCAATCCTAATTTATACTAAATCCAGTTATTAAAAACTGATTATTTATTCTCCCCTTTGCATGAGTGCCTCTTGCATGAGTGCCTGTCCTGATATGTAACCTATGCTCAATGGATTTAGGATTAGTATCCTATAATACCAATGCTTAGGAAACTATAAAGAAAATCCCAAGATTAAGCGAATCCCCTGCCGAAAAACGCTAGAGTAGAATAAAATGCCTAATTTTTTCGACAAAATTGTTATGATAGTTACCAATAGACAAGAGCTAGAAGAACTCATTCAACAGGTAAAAAAAGCTCAACAACAATTTGCCAACTATAGCCAAGAACAAGTAGATCTTATCTTCAAAAAAGCGGCATTAGCAGCTAACAACGCTCGCATTCCCCTGGCTAAAATGGCCGTACAAGAGACAGGGATGGGGGTAATAGAGGATAAAGTGATTAAAAACCATTTTGCCTCAGAAATCATCTACAACAAGTATAAACACAGCAAAACCTGCGGCATTATCGAAGAAGATAAATCCTTTGGATTGCAAAAAATCGCCGAACCCGTGGGCATTTTAGCGGGGATCGTACCCACCACAAATCCCACCTCTACAGCCATTTTTAAAGCCCTAATTGCCCTGAAAACCCGCAACGGCATCATTTTTTCCCCCCATCCGCGAGCGAAAGACTGCACCATCGCGGCGGCCAAAATTGTCTTGGAAGCGGCCGTCAAAGCGGGTGCGCCGGCCGGTATTATTGGTTGGATCGATCAGCCATCGGTGGAACTTTCCCAAGCATTAATGCAACATCCCTGCATTAATTTAATCCTCGCTACCGGCGGTCCGGGTATGGTAAAAGCGGCCTATTCTTCGGGAAGACCTTCCTTAGGAGTCGGTGCCGGCAATACCCCCGCTTTAATTGACGAAACCGCTCACATAAAAATGGCCGTTTCCTCGATTATTCTCAGTAAAACCTTCGATAACGGCATGATTTGCGCCTCCGAACAATCGGTAATCGTTGTCGATAGCATCTATGAAGAAGTTCGACAGGAATTTATTGATCGCGGGGCCTATCTTCTTTCCCCCGAAGAAAGGGAAAAAGTCGTCGGGATTCTCCTAAAAGATGGTCATATCAACCCCGATATCGTCGGGCAACCAGTGGAAAAATTAGCCGCCATGGCCGGAATTTCCGTTCCCGAAGATACCCGATTACTAATCGGAGAAGTAGAAAATATTGGTTTAGAGGAACCATTTTCCTACGAAAAACTCTCGCCAATTTTAGCTATGTACCGAGCGAAAGACTTTGAAGATGGGGTGAAAAAAGCCGAAAAACTGGTCTTATTTGCGGGTCGAGGTCATACGGCCGTGCTTTATACCGCACCCTCAAATCGGGAACATATTAAACGCTTTGAAGACAACGTAGAAACGGCCCGGGTATTAATTAATACCCCTTCCTCCCAAGGTGCGATCGGTGATATCTATAACTTCCGTCTCGATCCTAGTTTAACCCTCGGTTGTGGCACTTGGGGCGGTAATTCCATCAGCGAAAACGTCGAACCTACCCACCTATTAAATATTAAAACCGTGGCCGAGCGCCGGGAAAATATGCTTTGGTTCCGAGTACCACCAAAAGTATATTTTAAATACGGGTCATTACCGGTCGCTATTCGGGAATTAGCCGGCAAAAAACGGGCCTTTATTGTCACCGATAAACCTCTTTTTGACCTAGGAGTTACCGCACCTTTAGAGGAAGTTTTAGAAGAAATCGGCATCACGATTAATATCTTTTATGATGTGGAACCCGATCCTTCCCTAGAAACCGTCGAACGGGGGTTAAATGTCATTAATACCTTCAATCCCGATGTGATTATCGCTATCGGTGGCGGTTCCCCCATGGATGCCGCTAAAATTATGTGGCTACTCTACGAGCATCCAGAGATAGAATTCGAGAGCTTGGCCATGCGTTTTATGGATATCCGCAAACGAGTCTATGAATTGCCCCCTTTAGGTGAAAAAGCTCTGATGGTGTGTATTCCCACCACTTCGGGAACAGGATCGGAAGTGACTCCCTTCGCCGTCGTGACCGATCGCCGTAATAATATTAAGTATCCTCTGGCAGATTATGCTCTAACTCCCAGCATGGCCATCGTCGATCCAGAATTAGTGCTAAATATGCCGAAAAAATTGACAGCCTACGGCGGAATTGACGCTTTAACTCACGCTCTTGAGGCCTACGTCTCGGTTTTAGCCTCAGAGTACACCAATGCTCTTGCTCAAGATGCCATCCGACTGCTGTTTAAATATCTGCCCAGTTCCTATCATAACGGAGCTAAAGACCCCAAAGCGCGGGAAAAAGTCCATTACGCGGCGACAATGGCCGGAATGGCCTTCGCTAATGGCTTTTTAGGCATCTGTCACTCCATGGCCCACCAATTGGGGGCCATTTTCCACATTCCCCACGGTCTGGCCAATGCCTTGATGATTTCCCACGTCATCCTCTATAATGCCACCGATGCCCCCTTTAAACAGGCCACCTTCTCTCAGTACAAATATCCTAACGTGAAGTGGCGCTATGCCAGGATCGCTCATTCCTTGGGATTGGGGGGAGAAAGCGAGACCGAAAGTGTGGAAAGATTGGTATTAGCGATCGAATGTCTAAAACGGGAAATCGGTATTCCGGCCAGTATTAAAGAGGTAATTCCCGAAAGTGAAGCCGAATTTATGGCCAAATTAGACCATTTAGCCGAACAAGCTTTCGATGATCAGTGTACCGGAGCCAATCCCCGTTATCCCCTGATCGAGGACTTAAAAACCCTGTTAATCCAAGCTTATCACGGCAATTTGCCCCTAGAGGTGACGGTAAATGGTCACGGTGAGGTCAGTCTTGCCGATTTGAAGTTAGATCCGCAACCTTTGAGCTTTTAGAGATCGATTTTGCCTTGGATCCCCCCTACCCCCTAGTAGGGTTGATTCATGAATCAACCCTACCATGAATCAACCCTACCATGAATCAACCCTACCATGAATCCCCCCTACCCCCTTGCCTAGTGCCTATTGCCTATTGCCTTTCTTCACTAGGAAATTTATTTGGCACGACTACTTAAAAATTATCTTTTTTCCCCCGCAGCCGTGCAAACACTTGTACTGGTTCGTTGCTATCCATGGTCATTGCCAAAGCGGGACTATCCCAACGCAAAAAAGGATTAGTCAGCTTTTCCGTCCCCAAAATTGCTGGAATCGTGGGAATATCTTGGGCGCGATTTTTCTCCACTTCCCGATAACGCTGTTGCAGAGCAGCATTATTAGGGTCAACTGTCAAGGCAAACTTTAAATTATTTAACGTATATTCGTGAGCGCACCAAACCCTGGTTTGGTCAGGCAGCGATCGCAATTTAGTTAAAGAAGCCACCATTTGCCCCGGTGTTCCCTCAAATAAACGACCACAACCCCCCGAAAACAGGGTATCACCACAGAATAACTCGCCGTAATCTCCGGGGTTAACTGGGGGAAAATAGTAGGCAATATGAGCGCGAGTGTGGCCGGGGACAAAGAAAACCTCGGCCGAGCGACCGGCAAATTCCACCCGATCCCCCTCCGCTAAAAACAGCTGCTGCCCCGGAATGCGACCGCGATCCTCCTTTCCCCCATAAACACAAAGATGGGGATAACGATTAATTAAAGCCTGATTAGCCCCCACATGGTCGCCGTGGTGATGGGTATTGAAAATAGCGACTAAATCCACCTGTAAAGCCTCTAATCGCCTGAAAACGGGTTCAGTTTCCGCCGGATCCACCACGGCTGCGATTTTTTGCGCTCGATCGTAGAGGAGGAAAATATAATTATCGGAAAGGGCGTTAAGACGTTCGATCTCCATGGTAGCATCTTGGGCTAAGGTTTAACTCGATCATTTGACATCCTCGCCGGCGTAAAACGGACGGCGATTCCTCACCACGCCACTTTTTTAGGGTGGTCGCGTCAACGTAGGGCTATTTCATTCTCCCATCAGAATATCAAAAGTAAAAGCGATCACTGTCTTTGTAAAATGAGAAGTGACCGCCAACCTTTTAAATATATGTTGAGCTTAATAGAAAAACTGAAACAAGTCAAGGACTTTCGGAAAGATAAAGGAAAAAGACACCCTTTATGGATAGTATTAGTAGTAATAATACTGGGAACAATGCTAGGATACTCAGGTTAGAGAGAGCTA
>NZ_JAPZQJ010000341.1:0-4443 GCF_027530405.1 Microcystis sp. LE19-41.2A
ATAGAAAATCTACGGTTTCACCGATAGGTTATTGTCCGAATGCTTCGCCCCTACAGGACGCGGGCCGATGAAGACGCAAGGTTTTGAACGACGATTCTCTCAAAATCTTGCACCTGTGAGAGCAAAACAGAACCCTAAAACCCTTACCTCGTCTATATTTTACATTTATTCAGCAAGCCCTAAGTAATCAATATCCCCTAGTTTAACTAAAAACTAGGGGAACGTATTTTTTATAGGGATTTGGCTAATTTTTCGAGATGATGCTCTAAAGGGATATAATCATTTTCCGTCCATTCACATAGGGTTTTCAATGCAGAAATAAATTTACCTTTAATCTCGTTTCTATAAACCTCATCTACGCTTTGATCTAGATTAATCCTTTGAGAATTGCTGCAATAGCTAACCTTGTCTTCAAGATACTTTCTTAATTCCTCGGGATCGGTGAGATAAAGAATCATTTCTTCTTTTTTTACTCCCCGTAAATTGTGCATTAGTTGGTTACGGCGATCGAATTCATGCTCTCTTTTTTCTGTGGATGACCAAATTAATAATTGCCAATAATCATTATCTACAGTTTTCGTAAATTCTTTGAGTAAAGGAAAAAGTTTATGAGAATTCTGAAATTTATGATTGTCACCTTTATCTAATTTAAGTTGCTTAATCACTTCCTGGATTTTTGTTTCTTTTAAGTTAAGTAATAATCCTTTCTCGTTCCATTCTTTAAAACCTCCTGGTATATGTTTTTGTAAATAGAGTGAAATAGAAGCTTTTAAAAACGTTTCTTGAGCGGCAGATAATAGAATAATTGCTTGAAGATAGTTTTCTTGTTTCAAGAAATATTCGATTAAATCTAAGGTTTTACGAACTCTCTTGATCGCTTGTGTCGGCTCGAATTCATCGCCAGTATCTATGGTTTTAATATTAAAAAGATCGATGTAGCTTTCTAGCTCCTTAATTTCTTCTGAGTTATTGTATCCTACCTCTTTTAATAATGCCAATGCCGATCCCGGAAAACCATCTGTGATTAATTTTTTAGCCTTCTGTATTTGTAATTGTTTCCAATAGCTAGAAATCGGAATAATTTCGGGGCTTGTTTTAATATTATTTTCTTGATAATATCGATTAACTATCAAGAACTTGACGTTAGAGAAGTAACCAATACTGACAAATTGAACGGCCGAGGAAATAGCGGGGGTACTAGCTTGATGACTGATGTAAAAAACATCGTCTTGCTGTATTTTTGTTAACTCTTCGGTGACAAGAGTTAACACTTGATCCCAGTGATCTAGTCCTCTATTATTAACAGAAGGCTGTAAAGTGATAAAATCCGGTTTTAGCTTAAGTTTGGTCTGGAAGTACCATTCAAAAAGCGGTTTTAAGGTACAGGTATCTTGCCAGAAAGGACAGGGAGAATTTTTGATGTCCGATGTTTTAAAAAGCTTTTCTTGATCGGTTAGGATGATATAAACTCGATCGGGAGATTCTTTATCTTGAAATTTTTCAATTAAACCATCAAGCAAAGGGAATACTAAATCTGAATAACAATGTTCATGATCTTGATAAACTAATCCCAAAACTCTAGCGGCAACGGGAAAACACTTAGTATCGTTTTCTCGTTTAAGATTGGCAAAATCTTTACTTTCTCCCTGGCAATTACAGAGAGGTTCGTTGTTTTTAGCCTTCTCAAATAATCGCTCCCCTCTCATCCAATTGTTATCGGTATTTAATTGAATATCGCTGTTTCCCGTTGTGATAATCCAAGTAGTCATGGTTTTACCCGATAAATAGGGTTTGCTGAATAAATGGGCAATATGGACGAGGTAAGGGTTTTAGGGTTCTGTTTTGCTCTCACAGGTGCAAGATTTTGATCGTCGTTCAAAACCTTGCCTCTTTATCGGCCCGCGTCCTGTAGGGGCGAAGCATTCGGGCAATAACCTATCGGTGAAACTGTAGATTTTCTATCCGAATGCTTCGCCCGTACTTTTTCAGCATACTCGATAAATATGACAAATATTACCAAATTTTTACAAAGTCCGATCGCTCGTTGAGAAAAGCGATAAAATCAGCGCTATCCTCGGTTGTTTCGGGAAAGAAAGTCAATAGTTCGATCGGTGGTTTCTGTCGTTGCAGTTTACCTTCAGAATTCAATTGATAATAAGGGTAAATTCGATGCCAAAGTCTTCCAGTTTGCGAGTCCCGTCCGATGCTTCCTTGTAAGTTCCGCAGGGTGTGGGTTCCCTCGTAAGGTTGATGGAACCATTTGATAGCTTTAATCCGATCCTCGACAATTCTTCCCCAGACTTGCACCCCACCTTGATTATCGTAAGGATACCAAGCTTCTCGCCAATCACAGTGTACAGGATTATCAGGATAAATAGTATAGCCTTGTTTAGCGGCGTAATTCTGGAATAGTGTCCGAAGGCGATCGATAAATTGCGATAGATCTTGTTGTAAATCGGTGATAGGAAGATAAAGAGATTCTGAAGAGTCTATAAATTTCCAATGACACCCGATCATCGGTTTATTGCCTTTTTCTAAATAGGGACGGAAAAACTGCCAGTGATCCGCTCTTCGCCATGATTTGCCGAATCCACCGAGTAAGAGAGAGAATTGCACTATTGCCTTGGCTAATTCCGCGAGTTCTTGCCGCTTTTCTGGGGAAGTGCGACGATTCATACAGGAAATTTGTAAAGTTCCCCGTTTGAGATTGTATAGAGGCATAATTTGCTCGCTTTTACCCGGGGGAGTGTAGCGATGTTTGTCAAATTTTAAATCATCATCATGGTGGGTGAAGCTGATGCCGAGTTGTCCCAGAATCGCCGCTCCGTCGATGCCTCCCCAGAGGATTTGGGTCAGATGTTTAGCGGTCTCTTCATCGGTCATTCCTCCTAGTAAACGTAGGGTATGACCTCGAAGGGCTGCTTTAAACATATTGGGACGGAATTCGGGAGTTTTGTCGAGTAATGTAGCGGCGATTCCCTGTCCTTTGAGATGAACTTGTAAGAGGGTTTCTGGTGAGGTTACATCTTTAAAGCGACCGTATCCGGCGCTAACTCTGGAACCGAGTCCATTGCCGATCGCTTTCTCCCAAATTTGCCAGATCGTTCGCCATTCTTGTTCGTCGAGGGGAATGGTACTGGAAATCCCGAAGTTGAGAGTTACCTCGTGAAAAGATAATAGTACATTAGCGTTAGTTTTTCCGTCTTGAATAACTTGTTTTTCCTGCTGGGGATGAGCGATATCGACTAAGTTTCGAGTCCAGTTATTATCCGTAGGATAGCCTCCTAGAAAGCGCAGAATACCTGGTTCAGAACCCTGATCGCCTTGGGAGGGTTTGCCGCAATACTTTAGAGCTTGTTCGGTAGTACAGGCACAGGCACGACGGAAAGCCCCTTTCATCGATGATCCGGGGTAGTAGGGATAGCCTCGCGCACCGATAGCCGGTCGGATAATGCCATCATCTTGACCTCCATTGGTGACGAGTCGCCAAGTCATAGTATAGGGTCGCGTCTTGGCTTCTTCGCTAAATTGCGGTGGTTCGGAAAGGTTATTTCTGTTGACGGGAGATAAATTTCGTCTCCATTGGTTACTGTTATCGGGTTGCCCGGATCGACCACCGCTATCGTCAGCAGAATGATAAAGTTTAGTCCACTGATCGACCCAATCGTAGGCTGGCGATTTTTGTTTATTTTCTTGTCTTTGTAATTGACATCTTCCCTCGATCTGTGCTTGATAGAGGAGGGGTACATCTGACCAGTCCGGCATTTTATTCTTCCTCCTCGATCTTGGAATTTTGCGAGTTGGTGCTAGGTTGTTTGTATCGTTGCGTCCACCAGACCAAGCTATCACAAAGTTGGGTGAGGACGTAGAGAGCGATTCTCTGATCTTCTAGGGGAAAAGTTTCTTGATTCCAGAACTCTCTGGCGATCGCTTGGATAGCTTTGGTTTGAGCTTCCGGTTTATCTTGAGGATTAATCTTGCCACGGGGAACCCGTAATCCCGCATCTTCTAAGATATCGACGAATTTCTGCCAGACATCTTGCCAGTATCGTCCTTTTTGTTGATCAGTAGCGTCTTTTTTGTCGATCAATCTCAGGTGTTCACCCCAAAAACGTTCTAAACCGTAGGCGACGGTGGTTCTCATTTTGTGGGATTCATTTAACACTTTCTCGCTGTCTCGGTATTTTAAGACCAATTCCTGGGCAGCCCGATCGAGGTTATAAGGATTCCATGTCATTTCGCGTCTCCTAAGTAGCTGGTTATAATTAAATTAAAAATGGATTTTAGGTTCGATCCCCCCTGCCCCCCTTGATAAGCTATCCATTAGTCACATCTTTCTTAACATAAAATTTGACAAAAAGAGAAAAGTGTGCCAGATGGCTCAAGGGGGTTCTATGGGGGAACTAATTTGATGAGATAGTTTCCAAGTCTCGCTGATATCAT
>NZ_JAPZQJ010000206.1:0-15142 GCF_027530405.1 Microcystis sp. LE19-41.2A
CTCGTACAACCCGTGCCGATTTTACCTCTCCCAGAGAAGATAATAATTCTTCGAGATAATCTTTGGCAAACTGGTCATGAATAAATCTAGTCATAGGCTTATCTAACATGATTTAATAACTTATCTCGTAATTGCTTAATCTGATCACGATATTTAGCTGCTGACTCGAATTCTAGGTTTTTCGCCGCTTCTTTCATTTGCGCTTCTAGTTGTTGAATTAACTCGGGAATTTGTTCCAAAGAAAGCTCTTCTATATTCTCACAAACCTGCTCTAATTGTTGGGAATTTAGGCGACGGGAAATATCCAGAAAAGCCAAAATTGAATTACTTGACCTTTTAACAATCGGTTGCGGAATAATCCCATGTTGCTGATTATACTCCTGTTGAATAGCGCGTCGTCTCTTGGTTTCTTCGATCGCATTAATCATACTATCGGTGAGATTATCTCCGTAAAGAATTGCCTGACCGCGAATATGACGAGCGGCCCGGCCGATAGTTTGAATTAAAGAGCGGGTAGCCCTTAAAAATCCTTCCTTATCTGCGTCTAAAATCGCCACTAAAGACACTTCCGGCAGGTCTAACCCCTCGCGAAGCAAATTCACCCCGATCAGCACGTCAAAGACCCCTTCTCGCAGGTCTTGGATAATTTCAATCCGTTGAATTGATTGAATTTCTGAATGTAGATATCTAACTTTAATTCCCCTTTCTTGCAAGTATTCGGTTAAATCTTCCGCCATGCGTTTAGTTAAAGTGGTAATCAAAACCCGTTCATTTAACTGCACTCGCTCCTTAATTTCCCCTAATAAATCATCTACTTGTCCCTCGGTTGGTCGCACAAAAATCTCAGGGTCTAAAACTCCCGTCGGTCGGATAATTTGTTCAACAATGCGATTTTCTGACTGTTCTAATTCCCAATCTCCCGGAGTGGCCGAAACCAAAATACATTGATTAACTTTCTGCCAAAATTCTTCCGACTTCAAAGGACGATTATCCGCAGCACTGGGTAAACGAAACCCGTGATCGATCAAAACTTTTTTTCGTGATTGATCGCCATTATACATCCCGCGAATTTGCGGCACACTAACATGAGATTCATCCACAACTAATAACCAATCTTGGGGAAAATAATCCACCAAACATTCCGGCGGTTCCCCCGCTAATCTACCCGCTAAATGCCGCGAATAATTTTCTACGCCATTACAATAACCCACTTCCTGCAACATTTCTAAATCATAACGAGTCCGTTGGTCTAAACGTTGCGCTTCCAGTAATTTGCCCGCTTTTTCTAACTCCAATAAACGGTTATCTAACTCGGTTTTAATATCCCGACAAGCCACCTCTAAACGCTCCTCCGGGGTAACAAAGTGACGGGCCGGATAAATACTAATTCGCTCTAATTTTTGCAAAACTTCCCCCGTCAGGGGATCGAGATAACGAATACTTTCAATCTCATCGCCAAAAAAATCAATTTTAATAACCCGATCCTCGTAAGCGGGAACAATTTCCAAAATATCGCCCTTCAGACGAAAACGACCGCGAGTTAACTCCAAATCATTGCGATTGTACTGCACTGACACCAAGGCCCGTAATAATTGCCTTTGGTCGAACTCTTGACCAACTGTTAAGGAAATCGCCGCTTTTAGGTATTCCGCAGGCATTCCTAAACCATAAATACAACTAATGGAAGCGACGACGATCACATCCCTGCGTTCAAACAGCGATCGCGTGGCCGAATGGCGCAGCATATCGATCTCATCATTAATCGAAGAACTCTTTTCGATATAGGTATCGCTGACGGGAATATAAGCCTCCGGTTGATAGTAGTCGTAATAGCTGATAAAGTATTCCACGGCGTTATTGGGGAAAAATTGCCGCAATTCGTTGCATAATTGGGCCGCCAGGGTCTTATTATGGGCAAGGACGAGGGTAGGCCTGCCAATTTTCTCGATCACAGCGGCAATGGTGAAGGTTTTGCCGGTGCCGGTTGCCCCTAGGAGGGTTTGGAAACGATGCTGGTTTTGCAGGGAATCTACCAATTTATTGATCGCTGCCGGTTGATCCCCAGTGGGTTGAAAGGGTGCTTGTAGTTGAAAAGCGGTCATTAGCGGCTAGGTGTAGAGAACAGGCAAAATAAATTATCAATCAAATTACCAACACTTATAGGGTTTTGGGAAAGAAAGATGTATCTTAATATTAGAGAGGATTTTAAAAAAAGATTAAAAGTCTTCGAGAATACCCTAAACTTAAATCTTATCGTTTCCCCGAAGCTATTAACGGAAAGGAGTATCAGGTTATGACGGTGGAAAATCTAGAAACGAACGGGACTCAAACCCCAGCAACCACAGAAGAAAAGACCAGCAGCCCACGCGGTAAAGCTACTACGGCTAAAACCGCCAAAGATAAAGAAGTGGTCGCCCTTTCGGTGAAAAACAACGCTGAATCGGCTTCCAAAGCCTTAAAATTCTATCAACCTGAACATCGCTTACCCGAAAATCGTCCTGTTGGTACTAGCCATCTTCACTTCACGGAAGATGAAATGTTACCAGGGGGCCGTCCCGTGGAAGTTAGCCATCTGAAAGTGGTTAGTACCTATTCTTCCGTCGGTGGATTGCGTCCTGTCGGCTCTAGTGGTATGGAAGTCAGTAGCACTCTAGCGATTTCTGGCAATCGTCCGATCGCTCTCAGTCATCTGCACATTAGCGAAACTTATACAGTCATGGGTAATCGTCCCGTTGCTTCCAATGAAATCGATGATCCCGAAACTTTAATGGGATTTTTGGATTAATTGTTTTGTTGATCAAGACGGATTTTTTCCCTGTCCCGGACGGGGAATTTATTTTTTCTAGCCCACCGTTTTTAATCCCGATGCTGTTTAAGCAAAAATTTTTCTTAATTGTCTCGTTTCTAATAGTGGTTTTTTGCGGTTTCGGATTATTAAATCTTACCTACGATGCTTCAGTTTTAGCGCAAGAGGAATATTATCAGATTCGATCGCTTCATAGTCGCGATGGTATCGGTAAATTTTATCTAGGACGGGAAATCGCTAAAGTCATGGGACACCAAGAAATGTTATGGTTAGAACGTCCTAGTCGCCGTTTCACGGAAAAACCCGATGATCTGATCACCGCACTACATTTAAAACCCACAGACCTAGTGGCAGATATCGGTGCGGGGACAGGTTATTTGAGTTTTCCTATGGCGAATTTAGTAGAACAAGTTTTCGCTGTCGATGTGCAACCAGAAATGTTAGGGGCAATTGATTTTTTAGCCGAGGAAAATCAAGTGAAGAATATAACCACAATTCTCGCCACAGAAACCGATCCCAAATTGCCTATAAATGCGATCGATTTAGCTTTAATGGTCGATGCTTATCACGAGTTTTCCTCTCCCCGCGAGATGATGGAGAATCTGGTCAAATCCTTAAAACCCGATGGTAGGGTGGTATTAGTAGAATACCGTCGTGAAAATCCCCTGATTCCCATCAAAGCCCTTCATAAAATGACCCGCAGACAGGTAGAAAAAGAAATGGCCGCTGTTGGTTTACTGCCAGAAGAAATCATCGAGACTTTGCCCCAACAACATTTAATGATTTTCCAAAAGGCTGGTTCTTCGGGTTAATTTTATCGGTAAGCTTGGGTATCATAAGATTATCTAGGCAAAGAGGTAGATAAACATGGATATCGACGATCGAGTAGATTCTCTCTATAAACTAGCCAGAAATTATCCAGATAATCGGGAGTTACAAGAAGCTGTTGCTGTAATTAAGTCCCTGCGAAGCTCTCAAGGACAATATAAACGATGGAATCAGCAATATCGAGATGATAACAGTCATTTAAAAGACCAAATTGTTGAAATATCTGCCACTAATGTTGACCTGCAAAAAGAATTAGATTCTTTAACTTCAGAAATGCGGAATTTAACTGAAGAAAAAGCCAAAATTACGGCGGAGCGAGAGAAAGTTATTGCTGAATTAAAGCAGATCGAAATGGAAGTAAAAGTGGCGGCCCATAATGTCCGTAGTACCAAGTCTGTATATGGAAAGCTAACTATTTTATGGACTTTAGTGAAATCTCTATTTCTCGATGATAACTGGGAAGATTTTGGTTCGATAGATAATAACTTGCCCTCCGATCCTGACCGGCCACAAATGGGGAGTGGTCAGTCAAATATCAACAAATCTTTGCTAGATAAATAAATCAGTTAAGGAGTAAAATCAATCATGTCTAGAATCAGTAAATTAATTGCTAACCTAGAAGATTTGCACCAGCAGGATCTAAAAAATGCCGCCCAAGTTTACGGAATTACGGCCACGTTGACTGTCCGCTTGCAAGAAGTTTTAAATAGTTTAAGCGAGCAAAATTTGAATATTGCCCATAAGTCTTTGCCTGAAGGAAATTTAACTAAAGATGATATTATCTCCCTTTACGGTAACTATAATAATGCCTATAAAGCCTATAAAGAAGCCTACAATATTAAATGCTCAAAGGGATGGGAGGCATTTTTGCAAGCGATTCATGGTTTAAAACCTCCCGGTCTTTCTCTTAGTTTAGAGCAGCGCGTCGAACAGTTAGAGAAAACGGTAAAAACCTTAGTGGAAATTCTCCTCGATAAAACTTAACTCCAACTGAACTTAATCTGCGGGACTGTCTTTTTGGATTAACACCTCACCAGCGATTAAACGTTGGGCTGCCAACAGCAACACATCCTCAATATAGGGCTTGACAAAATAACCTTTTGCCCCTTTAGCTGCGGCGAGATGCTGCATTTTTTGCGACCCTCGCGAGGTAATCATCGCTACTGGTATCCCTTGAAGTTGTTCATCCTCTTGCAGACGAGAGAGCAATTCTAACCCATTCAGGCGAGGCATTTCGATATCGCAGAGAATCAGATCACAAGCTAATCCGGCCTGTAATTTTTCCCATGCTTCTAAACCGTCCCTGGCCTTTTCAATGCGATAACCAGCTTTAACCAAAGAAATCGCCAACATTTCCCGCACCGTTACCCAATCATCGACAATCAAGACCCGAGGAGGGGATTGTACCCAAAAATTAGGGTGATTACTGTCAATAATCGTTGTATCCGTGGATAAAGACCGATTAGAAGTCGCTTTAATACTATTAGCTAGTAACACTTCCCCCGCAATCATTCTTTCAGCTGCCGAGAGTAAATCTCTTTCCGTGTAGGGCTTGGTAAAATAACCACTGGCCCCTAATGTCGCCGCCACCTGACGATGACGTTCCGCTCCTCGGGAAGTCAATAAAGCCACGGGAATCGACGCTAATCGGGGGTCTTTTTGCAAATTATAGAGTAATTCTAGGCCATTCATGCGGGGCATCTCGATATCGCAGAAAACGATATCACAGGGCAAACCGCCGCGTAATTTTTCCCAAGCTTCTTGACCATCCCGGGCCTGTTCCACACGATAACCGGCTTTACTAAAGCTTAAAGAGAGCAATTCCAGGACAGTAATCGAATCATCGACAATCAGAACCATAGCCTCCGATTTTTGGCTAGTTTCCACCGCTACGGGAGGGACAGGTTGGCGCCAAAGACCACCGTTATCGGTACGCAGACGACCCCTGGCGATGTCAATTAACTCTAACACATCGCCGATCGGCATCACCGTACCATCGCCCAAAACCGTCGCCCCAGCAATCCCAGCCGTTTTCGGAATCGGTCCTTCGATCTGTTTGATGACGATTTCCAGTTCACCGATCACTTGATCCACCTGTACCGCAAGGAGATTATTACCACCGCGCAGGATCACGATCGAAAAAGAGTCTTCCTCCTGTTTGCCGGTGTAAAAACTACCGCGACTTAGTTGCCGATTGTAGGAAAGCAATTCGCTCAAGGGTTGGAAGGGTAGTAAAGTATTTTGCCAGAAAACGCAGCGCCGTCCCTCCCGATCGATTTGCATCTCGCTGGCCCGGAAATCCTTCATATCTTCCACTCCGTCCATGGAGAAACCGATGCGCGCATGATTACTAACACAACAGAGGGCCTTACAGATAGTCAGGGTTAGGGGTAAACGGAGCGTAAAAGTGCTTCCTTTGCCCAGTACCGAGTCAATAGTAACAGTCCCGCGCACATCGATTAAACTGGTCCGCACCACATCTAAACCCACCCCACGACCGGAAAAATCATCGGCCTGATCTTTGGTACTAAAACCGGGGTGAAAGAGGAGTTCATAGACTCCTTGGGGACTGAGGTGTTCAGCTTCCTGAGCGCCGATCAGGCCTTTTTCGATCGCCTTGCGTTTCACCTGATCAGCATCAATACCGGCCCCATCATCACTAACGGTGATCACGGTTTGATTACCCTGTAGGAATGCCCCCACAGAGATGGTACCGAGGGCCGGTTTCCCTTTGGCCAGGCGTTCTTGGGGTGATTCAATGCCGTGGGTGATCGCATTGTTGACCAAATGGGTCATGGGACTATTGAGATGTTCGAGGATCATCTTATCGATGAGAACATCACCCCCTTCCACTTTTAATTTGGCTTGTTTATCGAGTTTCAGGGAAATATCGCGAATTGCCCGGGGTAGGCGATCGGCAGTTTGACTAAAGGGAACCATGCGCGATTTGGTCATCCCTTCCTGTAGTTGAGTGGTGGCCTGTCGCAGACTGTGCGTCACCTGATCGGTTTCATCGACGACAAATTGAAGATCAGAGGCCGATTCTCGCACTCGTACGATCAATTCGATCATCTCTTGGGATAATAAATGGAAATCGGTAAAACGGTCGATCTCTAGGGCATCTAGTTGACCGGCCATGGCCGAATCCCCCTGATTTTCTCCCTGAACTCTACCGTAACCGATGGCACCACCGTAATTGCGACTAGCCAGTAAAGCCCCTTCTAGGAGGCTTCTTTCATAGAGATCCTGCATCCGACTGCCCACATCCCCCAGATGTTGGACGCAGGTTAGCAAATTATCTAAAAAGAGACGCAGGCGCTCCTGTTCCTCTTCCAGGCGATTGCGTTTAACCACCAGTTCCCCGATCAGATTGCTGAGGTTATCCAATTGTTTGATCGGCACCCGCATCGTCTGTTCAAAAGCTTTACTGACAAGGGGACGCAGGTTTTTTGACCCGACCGGTGAACTGAAACTGGCCGCCGGATTTGCTGCCATCACCTGATTGGTTTCTTCGAGGAGTTTTTCTAAATCCCTGAATTCATCCTCTGGGAGGCTTTCTGGCGCAATTTCCAGTGATTCTAACCCTTGCAGAGGTTCCGCCGCCGCCACCGGGTCCACTGCTGGGGATTCCCAGAGAAGGACCTCTAGGGATTCAAAGATGTCTGGTAGTGGTGGTTGCTCTGGTGGCGTGGGTTTTTCCAGAAAAGCTTCTAGGTCTTCGAGGCTGTCGTAAAAATTAGGGCGGCTGATGGTTATAATTGCTTCTGAGTCTGGAACCGCTGCCTTTTCTAGCAGCAGTGATGCTAGATCATCCCCATCTTCCGGTTCTGCCTTGGGAGCCGGCTCACGGGTAGAATAAAGATTATTAGTCGGGGCATCTTTCCAATTGATGCTATCGCCAAACAGTTCCTCTAATTCCCTTTCCGAGGTCAAGGAAGACGGGGTTTGGCTAAGAGAGTCCCTAGATCTGGCTGCTGGAGAGGGACTCTGCTCCAATAAAAAGCTGAGTTCGTCTAGAGCCTCATTACCGTCGGCGTCTTTGTCTTCTAAACTCTCTAACAACTGTTCGATATCTTCGTTAAAGAGATGATCCGAGTCGGGTTTCATCATGATTTGCTTCCTGCCAAGTCTTCCTTTTTGGTTAACCAATACGGTCTCTCTAGCTTCAGATTACCCAGAATTTTACTCGATAACTCTATCCTTTAGCAATTTTTTTATGGCTAATCAAACTCTTGGACTCGATCAACAATTTTACTCCTATTATCAATCTATCTGTCTGCGAGAATCTCCGATTTTAGCTCAATTACGTCAAGAAACTGCCTCTCAACCCCTGGCAGTCATGCAGATTGCCCCCGAACAAGGTCAGTTTATGGCTTTTTTGGTACAGGCGATCGGGGCGAAAAAAACCCTAGAAATAGGGGTTTTTACCGGTTATAGTTCTCTAGTGGTAGCCTTAGCTTTACCCCCAGAAGGCAAGCTGATCGCCTGTGATCTAAGGGAAGAATATACCAGTATAGCCCGCCGTTATTGGCAGCAGGCCGGTGTCGCCGATAAAATCGATTTAAGAATTGCCCCGGCCCTGGAGACTTTAGATCAATTAATCGCCGGGGGAGAAAGTAATAGTTTTGATTTTGTCTTTATCGATGCCGATAAAAGTAATTATGATCCCTACTACGAACGGGCGTTACAATTGGTCAGAAGCGGCGGAATTATCGCCATCGATAATGTTTTTTGGTCGGGACGAGTAGCGGCGGCCGATAGCACCGATAATCGCACCAAAATTATCCGTTCACTTAATGCCAAAATTCAGCAGGATGAACGGGTAAGTATCAGTATTATTCCTATTGGTGATGGGTTGACCCTAGCAATGAAAAAGTAAAGAAGTTGGGGAGATTAGAAAAGCTTTTGCTCTTGCGGAAACCACCCAAGACAACGCTACATCCTTTAAGCTCCTTAACGACAGCACTAAGTTATCAGTTCAACGGAGAGGGTGGGATTTGAACCCACGTTAGGTGTGACCCTAAAGCAGATTTCGAGTCTGCCGCATTCAACCACTCTGCCACCTCTCCACAGGGTTTTAGTCTGGATTATCATTTTAACAGATTACTTCCCCTAGGATTGATTTTTTTTGATAGACCTCTTGCATAATCTATTTTTGAGGGTTTAAAAACGTCAAAAATAAGGATTAAGTGGCATAAACTATCTAAATATAGCGTTTCCTAAGCTAGTGAGGTACACCTGTTTTTCTTCCCCTTTGCCTTTTGCCTCTTGCCTTTTGCCTAAAACCCAGAACTTTTGTACCTCAGCAGACTGAAAAACGCTATAGACTATTTAATCGATTATTATTCATTATTGATTCTCCTGACTACTGACGACCGACTCCTCAGCAACCATAACAATTTTTGATTTTTACCGGAGGTCTGATGAATCAAGCTCCTTTTCTTCCAGTTAACCATCCCCAGCCTAACTTTCTCCACTGGTTAGGGAGTCTCTGGAAATTTTCCCGTCCCCATACGATTATCGGCACTTCTTTAAGTGTTTTAAGTCTGTATTTAATTGCTTTGGGCAATATTAGCGATTTTTTTAGCCATTGGCCAGTTTTATTGCTCACTTGGGTCGCTTGTCTTGCGGGTAATGTCTATATCGTCGGTTTAAATCAGTTGGAAGACATCGACATCGATAAAATCAATAAACCCCATCTTCCCCTAGCCAAGGGCGAATTTTCTCGGTTAACAGGACGGTTAATCGTGGTTTTAAGCGGTATTTTAGCAATTATACTGGCTTTTATCGGTGGTTTTTGGCTGTTAATCACCGTGGGGATTAGTTTACTCATCGGTACTGCCTATTCCTTGCCACCAGTGCGTTTAAAACGCTTTCCCCTCTGGTCCGCCTTCTGTATTTTTACCGTCCGGGGTGTCATCGTCAATTTAGGTCTTTTTCGCCACTACAACACAGTTATTAATCAAAATCAGTCTATCTATCCCTCAGTCTGGGTTTTAACAGCTTTTGTTCTCGTTTTCACCGTTGCGATCGCTATTTTCAAGGATGTTCCTGACCTAGAAGGCGATCGCATTTACCAAATTACCACTTTTACCCTGCTTCTCGGTCCTCAAAAAATCTTAACAATTTCCCTATTGACAATTTCTCTATGTTATGCGGGGATGATTGCCGTCGGTCTCTTGGGGATAACGGGAATTAATTCTCCTCTGGCCATTGTCGCCCATCTGCTCCTACTTGTTCTTCTTTGGTGGCGTAGTCGCGGAGTAAATTTAGAAGATAAAAGCGAAATCAGCCAATTCTACCAATTTATTTGGAAATTATTCTTCCTAGAATACCTGATATTTCCCCTCGCTTGTTTAATATGAAAATATCTCCTTTTTTAGCGGCCATTCCCTTACTTTTGCTAGGTGGTACAAGCGCACCAAGTCAAGAAACCATCGATCCGCAACTATTAACCGGCAACCTTCGTTTAACCCTGAAAAATGGTGTTTGGAAACTGTGGCAAGATCAACCCGTTTATCAAAATCTTACCCTAGATTTAAGCTGTGATCACGCTGTTTGTCAGCCGTCGGTGTGGGGATACGCGCTCAAATTCAATAAAGAAGTGGATCACCAAGGTACGGTAAAAGCGATTAAATTAGACAATGCTTGGCGATTACAGGTGAAAATGAACATTCAAACTCACCCTTGGCAAGGGGAAGTCAGGGAAGCTATCTATAATATCGAAATTGTCCCCTACCAAGACCAACTTATCGGCAGTTATCAAGGCACTTTAGGGGGAAGAAGACTACAAAACCAAGTTAATGGCACAATTTCCCCTTTATGGCCTAATCCTGTCCCTAATCATCAACCCCTACAAGCGCGAGAACATCCCCGTTTAATCTTTCGCAAGTCAGAATTAACTAATCTCAGAGAAAAAGCGAAAACTCCCATCGGTAAAACTATTATCGCCCAATTAAACAACAGTTTACAAGAAAAAATTTATTACGATGGTTATGTTCCTAATGGTGGTTATCATGCCACAGGTCATTGTTTTTTAGCAATTTTAAATCAAGATAGAAAATCAGCAGAAATCGCCTGGGAAATTATCGAAAAAACCCGTAAAAATCGGGGAAGGAGAGTCTTAGAACAAGCGCCAATTGTCGCTGGAGTCGCTCTCGCCTACGATCTTTGTTATGATTTTTGGGGAGAAAAGCGCCAACGGGAAATTACTCGCTGGTTATCCAGTGAAAGTAAAAAACTTCTCAAAGGTGGTTCACCCAAAGATGGATGGAATGGAGAGGCAGTTAGTAACTGGAATGCGCGGGCCAGAGGTGCGGCAGGATTAGCTAGTTTAGCGATTCTCAAGGAAGATTTACCGCCCGATTCTCTCTATTCTCCCTCTGCACAGGTGGAAATGGCCAAACGTCACCTAGAACGCTATTTTACCACAGCTATCGGCGATCGAGGATTTGGCACAGAAGGAGATTTATACACCACCGAACCCATGGTTATCGCTGTTTTTCCCTTTTTGCAAGGGTATCGAAATAGTCTCGGATTAGACTTAGTAACTGGTTCCTCGGCAGCCCAATTGATCCCCCATTATTTAACCAGAATTGTCCCTAAAAATGGTCAATTATTGATTCCTGCTTATGGCAGACATCAGATGTTTGTAGGAGTGTCTTTATTAACTATCGGATTGGGAATTACCGATAAATCATGGCTGCCAGCGCTAAAATGGCGATTACAAGGACAGGAAAAACAACTTTTTCACCCCCATTATCCCCATATTGCCCCTTTTCTTCTCGCTGCTTATCCATCTAATCTTATTCCCGAAAATCCCGAACGCCAACTTTCCAGGGTTTTAGTTGATCAACAAAAGGGATTTTATGCTTTTCGTAATCGCTGGCAAAATGAAGAGGATTTTGTCGCTAGTATCTATCTTAAACAGCAACCTTTTGTGGGAGGATGGTCTTTTCCCGATGTCGCTAGTGTGAGAATTTGGGGATTAGGAGGACATTGGGCGAGTTTTGAGAGATCAAAAGGCGACTGGAACTCAGAAAATACCGTTATTTTCCCGAAAACACCGCCTTGGACCCAGGCAAAACCGATGACTTTTCAATCTAGTACCGATGGTTCGGGAGTAATTACGTTAAAAACTGATAAAATTAGGGTTAAAGGGGCTGAACCACCCGCAGGAGTTGCTCTAGTTCGCTCTTTCGCCGTCGATTACAGTCTGTCCTCCGGTTCCCCCGGATTATTCGTCTTGATGGATAAATTATTAGGTAAAGTCGAGCAACCAGAATTTATTAATAAAACTTGGGTGATGAATACCCAGGGAAATGTTACTCTCGGAAAAAATAGTTTTACTATCACTCAAAATCGGGCAAATATGCAGGGAACTTTTATAACTCCCGTGACTTTAAAAGTCGAGAAAACTAATACAGGTGAGCGCATTTTAGCCACGGGTAGCGAGGAATTTTTTCTGGTGATGACCGTACAGAAAAGTCGTCCCCCAGCAGTTAAAATTATCGGCAAGGGATTAGATGCGATCGTGCAAATTGGCTCCCAGGAAATCTCAATTATCGACGGTGCAGTTAGATTAAAAGAGATGAATTTTCAAGAGCCATAAAAATTAGCAAGTGACCAAAGAAAAGTTAACAGTTGTCCAGGGGCATTTGTAAAGATGAAGACTATTTGAGCAATTATTGATGATATAATCAAGGTGGCTGACCAAAATAGCCCCTAAATTTAGAACTATCTAAATTGCATCTATAATTTCCGCCTAACTAAACTATGACTAAATATCATCAAATCACCGTTCACAATCGTCAGACGGGCGAAAAATTTGTCACCACCGTTCCAGGGGATAACTATATACTGCACAGTCTGGAAAAACAGAGTCATCAATTACCCTTTTCCTGTCGCAATGGAGCTTGTACCAGCTGTGCGGTCAGGGTATTATCGGGAGATATCCATCAACCAGAAGCGATTGGACTATCGCCGGAATTAAAAGCCAGAGGTTATGCTTTACTTTGTGTCAGTTATGCCCGTAGCGATATGGAAGTAGCCACCCAAGACGAGGATGAAGTCTATGAATTACAATTCGGTCGCTTTTTTGCCCGTGGGAAAGTGCGTTTTGGTTTACCCTTAGATGAAGAATAGATTAGGGATTAATCGTGCCAGATACCAGCAGCCAATTAGAAAAATACCTAGACATTGCCAGCGAAGCCGCCCTAGCAGCGGGAACAATTATCCTCGATAATTGGGGTAAAATCGAGACAATAGAAGAAAAAGGGCGATCGGGCGATTTAGTGACGGAAATAGATCGTCGAGCAGAAACAGAAATTCTCAAAATTATTGGCCGTCACTTTCCCAAACACGGGATTTTAGCGGAAGAATCGGGAAAACTGCCAGGGACGGATAGCGAGTATCTCTGGGCGATCGATCCTCTCGATGGAACCACCAACTATGCCCACGGTTATCCCGTATCCGTCGTCTCCATCGGACTACTGATCGCAGGGATAGCAAAAGTGGGAGTCATCTATAACCCCTTTAGAAAGGAACTATTTCGGGCAGCCCGGGGTTTAGGATCCACCCTGAACCGTCGTCCTATCCATGTCTCCCGGACGAGTGAACTAGAAAAAAGTTTACTGGTGACGGGCTTTGCCTATGATCGTTGTCAAACCCCCGATAATAATTATGCCGAATTCTGTTATCTGACCCATCTGACCCAAGGGGTACGCCGCAGCGGTTCCGCTGCCAAAGACTTAACCGATGTGGCCTGTGGGCGCTTAGATGGTTATTGGGAACGAGGGATTAATCCCTGGGATCTGGCCGCGGGAATTATTCTGATCGAAGAAGCTGGGGGTAAAATTAGCGCCTACGATGAGAGTCCTTTTCTGATAGAAACGGGGCGAATTCTGGCCACTAACGGACACATTCACACCCCCTTAAGCCAGGCTCTGCAAAAAGCTGCCTCTTGGAGTTTTCAGTTTTAATGGGATTATCATTTTAGAGTAGGGTCTGCTGTATGCCTTTTCCGATTTCCCAGGGATTATTTCAATTTGATTTAATCGATCACTTCGCTGTTTTAGGAGTCTCGATCGATGCCGAACATGAGGAGATTCGCGAGTGTTACTTAAAAATCGCCTATAAACTTCACCCCGATACCTGTCGCCTTTACACCCCCGCCGAAAGGGAACAGGCTCATCAGTTACTCGCCAAATTAGTTAACCCAGCCTACGAACATCTAGGCCGCGACCTATCTCGGGAAGAATTCCGCCTTGTTTTAACACAAATGGGTAAGGCAATGGCGCGAGATTCGGGTAAAATCACCATCAATAGCGAACCAGCTAGAAAACTAGCCCAGTCCACCGCTAACTATGAATTAGCCTATCAAAAAATCCTGCAATCTTTGGCGATCGATCAATATACCGCCCTGGAAAATACCTATCAGAAAATCGCCCAACTCAGTGAACTCAATCTGGTTTATCTGATGCTAACCGAAGGTCAGGGCAACAAGAAAACTACCCCGAAAGTCTTTATCTCCCAAGGCAATCCTCGCCAGTCCGAGTTAGTGGTCGCGGCTACCACCACGGCAGCCCCAGCTAAAGCCAAGGAATCGCCCTTAGAAGCCTATATTCGCCGCGCCCAAGCCTCTCTTGACCAAAATAACCCCGCCCAAGCTTTGCGAGAATTGCGCGATGCCCTACGGGAAGAACCAGATAATAGCATCTGTCACGCCCTGCTCGGTTTAGCCTATCTGCGACAAAATCAACTCTCCATGGCCCGGGTTCATATCAATCGCGCTTGGCAAGCCCGCCCCAAAGATGCGACGGTGATTAGGTGCAAACGGGAACTGGATAAAGTAGTTAATCCTAATACTGAAATGGAAGACCAGAAGGGACAAAAAAAGGAAGGGAATACTAAGGGCGGTTTTTGGTCCCTATTTGGTGGTAAAAAGAATAACTAGCTCAAACCATAACGGTATAAGCTTGATACCAAATCGTCATTTTAACCCGCCTGTTACCCCACGCAGGTAACAGGAGAAAAGAAACGATCAGCCCGAGACTCAAGCTCAAACTAGACAGACAAAACAGCTTACCCTGATCAGTAAGTGGGTGGGTGGAATTAAATATAAGATGAACGTAGGTTGGGTTGAAGCATGAAACCCAACGCCCGCATAGTTTACGCTACCGCTAACCCATCCTACAAATAATTGTGCCTCCCTACTTAGGGTTTGCTGAAAAAGTCGCTCAAAGAATTATGCTATTGAGTGCCAATAATTTGTCGCCCAAGTGATAAGTTTTACTTGAGTAAAACTTATCACTTTTAACATAATTTTTATTAAAGCGTTGCCGACATCTTAGTTCTTTTGTTCGCCCGGAAATCAAGAAAGACAAAAAAAGCCCAAAAAACTGCCGAAGCAGTCGGGAAAGATTGACAACCAAAAAGGTAATAGCAATGGACGTTTCTGAAGTTTCAGGTAGTTTTGTCATGCACAGATTTAAACCAAATCTTCTCTTA